>NZ_JBHXLU010000070.1:0-63674 GCF_042720695.1 Streptomyces sp. NPDC058457
ACAAACGCGACTACGTCTTCAACGGCACCCTCACCGTCACCGCGATCGTCATCTGGCTCCGCGACATCGTCCAAGAGCCATCAGAAACGGCCTAGCCCTCGGCCTCCCAGCCCCTGCCCCGGCCCCTGCCCCGGCCCCTGCCCCGGCCCCGGCCTCTAGCCCCGGCTCGGGAGACCGCCGGTCTCCGGGTCGCGGCCGGTCAGGCAGTAGACGCCGCCCGCCGGATCGCGCATCACCGTCCAGTGTCGGCCGTCGGCCACGTGCGCGGCGCCGAGTTCCTCGTGCCGGGCACGGGTCGCCGGGATGTCCGCGCAGGCCAGGTCAAGGTGGGCGGCGGCGGGCTGTTCGTCGTCCAGCCGCTGGAGCAGGATCCGCACGGGCAGGCCGGCCGGCGGCCTGAGCACCCGGAACTCCGGCAGCGAGCCGGTGAGCAGCTCCCAGCCGGTCAGCTCCGCCCAGAACGCGGTCTCCGTCTCGTACGCGGACGGCGGGATGTCGAGGCTGACCTGGTCGAGCCGGCTGCCCGCCACGACCGGCGGCCGTACCGACTCCCCGTGCCAGGACACGGCGCACCACAACTGCCCGGCGGGCGACCGCAGGACGGCCCACCCGTCGTGCTCGGTGACCGTTCCGGCGCCGAGTTCCCGGGCCCGCTTCACGAGGCCGGGCACGTCCTCGACACAGAGGTCGAGGTGGGCTCCGCCGGGGCCGGACTCGACGCCCTGGAGCTTGACGCAGGCGTCGACGCCCGAGGTCGGCAGCAGCGTCACGAACTCGTCGTTCTCGCCCCGGGGTGCGGACAGGAAGGTGCCGGTGACGGCGGTCCAGAACGCCTGGGCGGAGGCGAGGTGCGCGGCGGGGCGGTCGGCGAAGGCGTACGTCCAGCGGATGCTCATGCCGTGATCGTAAATGCGCTACCCGGCCGCCCGGCGTTCCGTGAAGCGCAGCAGGTTGCCCGCGGGGTCCCGGAACGCGCAGTCCCGCACTCCCCAGTGCTGGTCCGTCGGCTCCTGGATCACGTCGCCGCCGTGCTCCCGCACCCGCTCGTACAGCGCGTCGCAGTCGGTGGTGGAGAAGATCACCCCGCGCAGCATGCCCTTGGCGAGCAGCTCGGCCATGGCCTGCCGGTCGGCGGGGGAGGCGTCCGGGTTGGCGCCCGGCGGCTCCAGCACGATCTCCACGCCCGGCTGCTGCGGCGACCCGACGGTCACCCACCGCATCCCCTCGAACGCCACGTCGTTGTGGACCTCCAGGCCGAGGACGTCACGGTAGAAGGCCAGCGCCTTGTCGTGGTCGTCTACGGCGATGAAACACTGCGCGAGTTTTACGTCCATGGGGCCAGGCTAGGAGGAAACGTCCGGCCGCGCGTGCGGTCGATCTCTTGCGATCAGTCTCGTGTGATCAGTCTCGTGTGATCAGTCTCGTGCGGTCGGTCCCGTGCGGTCGGTCCCGCACGGTCAGTACGGCCTGCGGCGGGGGCGCGTGAACGTGCGGGCCGCGCAGGACGGGATCACCGTGCTCTCCTCGTGGTCCCGCGCCCGGTACGCGCTCGGGGTCTCCCCGACGAGTTCGGTGAACCGCGAGCTGAAGGACCCCAGCGACGTACAGCCGACCGCCATGCACACCTCCGTCACCGTGAGGTCGCCGCGGCGCAGCAGCGCCTTGGCCCGCTCGACCCGCCGGGTCATGAGATAGCTGTACGGCGTCTCCCCGAAGGCCTTGCGGAAGCTGCGCTGGAAGTGGCCCGGCGACATGACCGCGGTACGGGCCAGCTCGGCCATGTCGAGCGGCTCGGCGTACTCGCGGTCCATGCGGTCGCGCGCCCGGCGCAGCCGCCGCAGATCCTCCAGGGTCATCCGCCCAGCATGGCATGCACATCACGTACACGAGCGGGGTCTGTTCTTGGACGGCCGTTTGCCTCTGGTTATCGCGCAATTGGCCCGTCCTTGTTTGCATAAAGGAATGGACCACATCACGTTCCTCGTGGCGGTCGTGATCGTCACTGCACTTGCGTTCGACTTCACCAACGGGTTTCACGACACGGCGAACGCGATGGCCACGTCCATCGCGACCGGCGCGCTCAAACCGAAGACAGCCGTTCTGATCAGTGGCGTTCTGAACCTGGTCGGAGCCTTCCTCTCGACGGAGGTCGCCAAGACGATCTCCGGCGGCATTGTGAACGACGCCAAGGTGACCCCGGCGATGATCTTCGCGGGCCTGGTGGGGGCGATCCTGTGGAATCTGGTGACCTGGCTGGTCGGGCTGCCCTCCAGCTCCTCGCACGCGCTGTTCGGCGGGTTGATCGGTGCCGTGTGGGTCGGCGCGGGCTCCGGTGCGATCAACTTTGACAAGGTTGTCGAGAAGATCATCATCCCGGCGTTCGCCTCGCCGGTGGTGGCGGGCGTCGCCGCGCTGATCGCGACGTACTGCGCCTACAAGCTCACCGCCCGCGGCCGTGCGGACTCCGTGGCCAAGGGGTTCCGGCTCGGGCAGATCGGCTCGGCCTCGCTGGTCTCGCTCGCGCACGGCACCAACGACGCCCAGAAGACCATGGGCATCATCACCCTGACCCTGATCTCCGTCGGCGCGCTCCCGGGCGACGCCGGCCCGCCGGTCTGGGTCATCTTCACCGCCGGTCTCGCCATCGCCCTCGGCACCTACATCGGCGGCTGGCGGATCATCCGCACCATGGGCAAGGGCCTGACCGAGATCCAGTCCCCGCAGGGCTTCGCGGCGGAGACCGCCTCCACGGCGGTCATCCTGACCTCCGCCCACATGGGCTTCGCCCTGTCCACCACGCAGGTCGCCTCCGGTTCCATCCTCGGCGCGGGCGTCGGCCGGCGGCTTGCGGAGGTTCGCTGGGGCGTCGCCGGCCGCATGGTGGCCGCCTGGGTGATCACGCTGCCCAGCGCGGCGCTGGTCGGCGGGATCTCCGCGGCCGCGGTCAAGCACGGCGGCAACTTCGGCACCGTCGTGGTCGCGCTGGTCGGCGCCGCGCTCGCGACGGGCATCGTCCTGCTGTCGCGGCGCAACCCGATCGACGCGAAGAACGTCAACGACGGCCACGAGGTCGCCATCCGCACCACGCCCCCGTCCAACGTCGGCACCGCCGCCTGAGTGAGGGAGTTTCCATGGACATCGACTGGACCGCACTCGGCGAGGTCACCGCGGTGAGCATCGGAGTTACATTCGCAGTGGTGGTTGTCTTCGCCCTGGGCGTCCTCGGGCTCGCCCGCCACGAGGGCGCCAAGGAGCAGGGCGGCACCAGCGCGGTCGGCGCCGCCCAGGCAGGGCTGTGCTTCCTCGCCTGCGCGGCGGTGGTGGCGTACGGCATCTACCTGATCGTGCCGCAGTTCCACTGACCCACCGACCCACAAGCCGCTGAGGAGGACTGGATGACGACGCCGGACCTGCTGTCCGACCTGGCCGACCTGAAGGTCGACTACAGCGACCCGGACGACCCCGTACTCATCCGCCCGGACGGATCCCCGATCGACACCTGGCGGGAGAACTACCCGTACCCGCAGCGCATGGAGCGCAAGGAGTACGAGTGGCACAAGCGGCTCCAGCAGATCGAGCTGCTGAAGCTGCAGACCTGGATCAAGGAGACGGGACGCCGGATCGTCATCGTCTTCGAGGGCCGGGACGCCGCAGGCAAGGGCGGCACCATCAAGCGCTTCACGGAGCACCTGAACCCCCGTGGCGCGCGCGTGGTGGCACTGGAGAAGCCCACGGAACGCGAGAGCGGCCAGTGGTACTTCCAGCGCTACGTCGAACACCTGCCGACCGCCGGTGAGATCGTGATGTTCGACCGCTCCTGGTACAACCGGGCCGGCGTCGAGCGGGTCATGGGCTTCTGCTCGGACGACCAGTACCGGCGCTTCATGCGCCAGGCCCCGCTGTTCGAGCGGATGCTGGTGGACGACGGGGTGGACCTGGTGAAGTTCTGGTTCTCGGTCTCGCAGGGCGAGCAGCGGACCCGCTTCACCATCCGCCAGGTCGACCCGGTGCGGCAGTGGAAGCTCAGCCCGATGGATCTGGCCTCGCTGGATCTCTGGGACAACTACACGGCCGCGAAGGTCGCGATGTTCCGCGAGACGGACACCGAGTACGCGCCCTGGACCGTGGTGAAGAGCAACGACAAGAAGCGGGCCCGTGTCGAGGCCATGCGCAGCGTGCTGGCCCGCTTCGACTACGCCGACAAGGACGAGGCGGTCGTCGGCAGCCCGGACCCGCGGGTCGTGGGTGCGGCGGCCGGTCTGCTGGAGGCAGGCGAGGACGACCACGGCGGGCACTGAGCGCTCCGCTGGATTCGCCGCGATGCGCCGCCGTCGTTCGTCCGCGGCGCCGTGGTGGCTGGTCGCGCCCACGCGGCTGCAGTCGCACATCGGATGCAGCCCCGCGCCCCGTCGGGGCGCTGGGCCGGCCGGACACCCGGCCGGCCCAGCCATGTGCCTCCCCGGCACCCCGGCCCGCCCGCCGATGATGGACTCGGTGATCCAGATTGCGGTCGTGAACGGCCCTGCCGGGAACCGTGTGACGGGGCGGGCGAAGCGGGCGTGAGCGCTCGCGGCGCGTCCACGACCGTCGCCGGGCCGGCGCTGCCCCTGTACGTGTCCACCCTCGCGGCGGCGGCCGCCTCGTCCAGGTTGCCGTGCCCGCGGGGGAGCGGGCGCGGGTGGATGGACAGGAATCGGCCCGGTGACCCATGATCCCTTGCATGATCCGCGCCGCCACCGAGAACGACGTCACCGGGATCCGCGCCATGATCCGCGAACTCGCCGCGTACGAACGGGCCGTGGAGCAGGCCCGGGCCACCGAGGCACAGCTCCGCGAGGCGCTGTTCGGCCCCCACCCGGCGGCCTACGCGCTGGTCGCCGAGGACGACACCACGGGCGAACTCGCGGGCTACGCACTGTGGTTCCCGAGCTTCTCGACCTGGACCGGAACCCGGGGCATGCACCTGGAGGACCTCTACGTACGCCCGCACGCCCGGGGCGGCGGCCACGGCAGGGCCCTGCTCGCCGCCCTGGCCGCGCTCTGCCTGCGCAGCGGCTTCGAGCGCTTCGAGTGGTGGGTGCTGGCCTGGAACGAGCCGGCGATCGGCTTCTACCGGTCGCTCGGGGCGGAGTTCCTCGACGAGTGGCGGATCTGCCGCCTGACCGGCGACCCGCTCAAGGAACTGGCCGCCGCCTCATAGGCCGCCGAAGTCGCCCTTCCGGGAAGAGATTTCCGGGAAAAAAGACCGCACCCGAACCCTCCGGAACACCGTGAACGGCGGTCCGTCGGGCCGGGTGCGGTCGGAAAAGGCCTTGGCAACCGGGTGCGGATGCGGGTCAGGCCTTCTTGGTCTCCCAGAAGATCTTGTCGATCTCGGCGATGAGCTCCAGGGCCTTCTCGCCGGTCTTCGGGTCCGTGGACGCCTTGGCGGCGGACAGGGCCTTCAGGGTGTCGTTCACCAGCACGTGCAGCTGGGGGTACTTCTCGAAGTGCGGGGGCTTGAAGTAGTCGCTCCAGAGCACCGAGACGTGGTGCTTGGCGAGCTCGGCACGCTGCTCCTTGATGACGGTGGCGCGCGCCTGGAAGTGCGGGTCGTCGTTGGCGGCCATCTTTTCCTGCACGGCCTTCACCGACTCCGCCTCGATGCGGGCCTGGGCCGGGTCGTACACACCGCAGGGCAGGTCGCAGTGCGCGCTGACCTTGACCTTGGGGGCAAACAGGCGGGAAAGCATGGAGCATTCCTTCCTCGTGATCGTCTTCTCAGGTGGGACATTACTCCCTGGGAAGCGCGTTTTCGCGAGTGCCCCCATGGGCTTAGGACAAAAGTCCAGGGTCAGACTGAGACTGGTGGAGGAACGGACCGGGGAGGTGCCGGGGATGCCGGAGCTGTCGCAGGAGACCGAGCGGGGGAGGGGCGCCGCGCCCTATGGACTGGCCGAGGTGACCGGCCCGTCCATGGTGCCCACGCTGTACCAGGGGGATCAGCTCCTGGTGCGGTACGGGGCCCGGGTACGGGCCGGTGACGTCGTCGTCCTGCGCCACCCTTTCCAGCAGGACCTGCTGGTCGTCAAGCGGGCCGTGGAGCCGCGCGAGGGCGGCTGGTGGGTGCTCGGGGACAACGCGTACGCGGGCGGGGACAGCACGGACTACGGGACCGTGCCGGAGGAGCTCATCCTCGGCCGGGCCCTGTTCCGCTGGCGGCCGCGCAGGGCGGATCAGCGTTCGCCGCTGGCGCTGGTGCGCTGGGCGCTCTCGGCCGCCAGGCCGGTGCTGTCGTCGGATCGTTCGGGCCGCTCCGCCTCCAGGCGCTTGCGGGCCCGGTAGGCGGCCACGTTGGCGCGGGTCGCGCAGCGGTCCGAGCAGTAGCGCCGGGAGCGGTTGGTCGAGGTGTCGAGGTAGGCGTTGCGGCACGGTGCCGCCTCGCACAGGCCGAGGCGGTCGACGCCGTACTCGGTGAGGTGGAAGGCCAGGCCCATCGCCGCGATCGCCGTGTAGCCGGCGGTGGCGTTGGAGGGGTGGTCGGCCAGGTGCATGTGCCACAGCGGGCGGCCGTCCTCGTCCCGGAAGTCGTGCCCGGAGATCTGCGGGCTGACCGGGAACTCCAGGAGGAGCGAGTTCAGCAGGTCCACGGCGAGGGTCTCCTCGCCCTTGTCGGCCGCCTCGAAGACCGCGCGCAGCCGGGCCCGGACCGAGCGGAAGCGGGTGAGGTCGGCGTCGGTGGCGCGCCGGGCGGCCTGCTGGTTGCCGGCGAAGAGATCACGGACGGCCTCGACCGAGGTCAGGGAGTCCTTGCCCCGGGCCGGTTCCTCGCTGTTGACGAGCCGGACGGCATAATCCGAGTAATAGGCCAGTTCCACTTGTAATCCTTACGCGGGCACTCTGGGGTCGGTCGTGCGGTCGGGTAATAGCCGGTCGTGCTTCCAGGGTATTACGGGACTTGCGCGGTGGACGGTTGCCATGACGAACGCGCCGACGACCACGACCACGACTGCGAGCACGACCGGGGCCGACTGGGGTGCCTGGCAGGGGAGCTGGGACCGGCAGCAGGAGTGGTGCATGCCGGACCGCGAGGAGCGGTTCCGGATCATGCTCGACGCGGGCGACGACCGGGTGACGTTCGTCACCGCCGACCTCAAGGGCCCGGAGTGGTCCGCGAGGCTGCCGTACGACTCGTACGACGCGGTCCTCACCGGGAGCGCTCGTTGACCGCACCGTACCGATGTCCGCCTTCTGGGGTATGGATGATCCCCTCGGCGATCATCCTGGACGCACAAGTGCTCCCCGTCCAGCCTGAGTCCGGGTTGCTGGTTCCGGGGTGTCGAGCTCAAGGCTCATGGTCCTTCTGGGCCCGAGAGCGGGGCGGCCTCTGCCCTTCCTCGGCTCTTTCGCGGTCCGGCACGCCATGGGCCGGTGATTCAGCGTTCGAGGCGTTTCAGGGCCGCGCGGCTGTAGAACGCCGCGACGAGGGCTCCTACGAAGGCCGCCGAGGCCACGCTGAGCGCGACGATGTCGACCGTGCTCGTCCCGGTAGCCGTGTCGGTCCCCTGCTGTGCGTACGCGCCGGGTGCGGAGCCGGTGGGGCCGGTGCTGGGCGCGGCCGAGTGGGGTGCGGAGGCGCCGAACGCCGTGAAGGTTCCGCACAGCGCCGGGGCGGTGGCGTTCTGCGTCTGCGTGGTGTCGTCCTCGCTGGCCCCCAGGGCGTCGTCGTACCGGCCGTGGCCGTCGTAGTCGATGCCGTGCACGACGAGGACTGCCTGGCCCGACTTGAGCTGCTCCACGGTGTCGCTGTCGAGTGCGACCGTTCGCCCATAGGCGAGATTGCTTCCGGAGGGAAAGCGGTTCGAAGTGAACGCCCGGCTCGGGCTGGTGTCCCCGCTCACCGTCAGCGATGTCATGATCTCGCCGTAGGCGGGGGCGCCGTCGGTCGCGCTGATCGCCGTCCGGTGGTTGTGCTGCTTCGCCATCGAGGCATCGGGGCATTTTCCCTGGCCGTGGATGTGGATGTGCAAGGCGTGCCAGCTGTTCACGAGGCCGGCGGTCTGGATCGAGATCTGCGCCTGGGCTCCGCTGAGCTGCAGGTTGGCCAGACCCGACCCGTTGACCCGGTTCGTGGGAACCGGGTCGAGGACGGCCTGGTAGCGCTGGACGCCACTGGGTTGCGCAATGGCGGCACCGGATGCCGCCGTTGACGCCATGGTCGCGAACGCCATGACGGCATAGAGCGGTCTTTTCACGCTGCCTCCCAGCTACGGAAAGTGTCACATGTATTGCGTAGAGTAATATTTATACGCGGCATATCGTAGCAAGCAGGTGCATTTGGGAGTGATCGACCATCGTGAACCGTGAGCGTAGTGGCTTCGGCCCTGACGAGGATGTGCTGCTGATCATGTACGCCGAGCACGGCGAACCGCTGCTGAACGACGCCATGGATCTCACCTCGGGGGATCGGCAGCGGGCGCAGGCGCTGGTGCGGGAGACACTCCTGCGGGGCTGGCGCAACCCCGACGCCTTCGACTCGGAACGGGAATCCCCCCGAGAGTGGCTGCGCTCGGTCCTGCGCGGCCTGGACGCCGAGCCCGGTTCGGCGGTCCGCCCGGAGGGGCCGGCCCATCGGCCCACCGGAGGGAGCACCGTGGAGCAGGGGCAGCACCGGTCCGCCCGGACCCAGCGGGTGGTAGAGGCTGTGCGTGCCCTCGTCCCCACCCAACGCACCGTGCTTCTGGAGACCTACTATCGCGGCAGGAGCATGGACGAGACCGCTGAGGCGCTCGGCGTCCCCGTGGGCACGGTGAAGTCCCGTCTCTATCACGCGCTGACGCAGCTCCGCGCCGAGCTGTCCGAGCGGGCCCCCCGGGGCACCGGCCCCGAGACCGCGGGCGGTGCGGCGGCGGGGTGCGCGGGGGTGGCGTCCGGCCCCGTCGCCCCGGCCGACACCGACTGGGGCGACGAGAGGCGCACCCGCACCTCGGGATTCGACCCCGCCCGGCTCTCGCTGGGTGCATACGTGCTGGGCAAGCTTGCGCCGGACGCGGAACCGGAGATCGCCGCCCACCTCGCCACTTGTGCCGCCTGTCGGGCGGAGCGGGACGCGCTGTCCATGCTCGTCCCGCTGCTCGACACCGTCAGCGAAGCCGATGTGTTGCCGGGGCGCACCTCTCCTGCCGCCGCCGGGCCCGAGAGGACGGTGGCGATCAGCCGCGATGGCGCAGGTCAGCTCGGGCCCGATGAAGCCGCCCAGGCCCGGCCCGGCGGAACCACGCCCGACGAGATGCCTCAGCAGGCCGGTAACCAGCCGCGTCGCGCGTGGCGGCGGCGGGCCGCCGTGCTCGCTCTGGTGGTGGTCGTCGCCGCCGTCACCTGGGTGGTGGCATCACAGTTGTCGTCCCCCGGCACCACCTCCCGGATCGGCGCGGCAGGTACCCGGACCTTCAGGGCGTCCGACCAGGCCTCGGGCGTGACGGCCACGGTGACCACCGCCCCCACGCCCTGGGGCAGTGAAGTGCGACTCAAGGTGTCCGGAATCCCCTCCGAAACACCCTGCACCCTGGTCGCCGTCGGCCTGGAGGGCAGCCGCGAAACCGCCGCCAGCTGGCTCGCGGGCAATGGCACCGACACCGTCCCGATCCCCGGCGCGATCTCGAAGAGCGTGGATGATGTCGCCCGCTTCGAGGTCGACACGAACAGCGGACCGCTGCTGTCGATCACGACGAGCTGACCACTGCTCGACGCCCGAGGCGCCGGGCGCTCAGCGGTTCACGGACCACCAGTGATCCAGCGTCTGCATCTCGGAGCCGCCGATGACGCCGAGGATGACCTTCCCCTGGCGGTTGTCGGACCAGGCCAGCGTGGGGCCGTCCCGGTCGGTGAAGCAGTACAGCGTCCCAGAGGCAACCCTGCCGCCGGTCGGCCAGTTCTGGGCAGCGGGCCCGGCGCCCGTGCAGGGCCCCTTCCCGGCCCGGGCGGTCTGCGCACCGATGACCTTGTCCAGGGTGTCGGAACTGTCGAACCTGTAGAAGTTCCCCACGGTCGGTCTGCCGCCCTGGCCGCCGTTTTCCATCCAGCAATGCACGGCGGCGCGGACCGCACGGTTGTTCTCCAGACTCTGCATCGGGCGACAGTGGTCGAAGTGCGAGGACCGCAACAGCGGCTGCTCGGCCGGACTTACCGTCTCGTCGGTGTCGTCCGCCGCCGGAAGCGCCGTGGTGAACAGCGCCGACAACGTACCTGCCCCCGGTCCTGACGTCGGGCTGGCCGAGGGCGCTCTGGAAACCGTCGGCGGTGCGGACGAGGACCGCAGGCCGAACACGAGCAGGCCGGTGCACAGCCCCACGGCCACGGCGGCAGTGATCAGGAACGCCCTGCGCCTGAACAGCGGCTTCGGGAATACCAGGCTTCTCGTCGGTTCGCGGTGATCCGGGGCCGGCGGGTGTTCGCGGTCCGTGCCGTGATCCGTGCCGTGATCCGCGCCCGTACCGCGCTGCCGGCTGGTGCCGTGCTTCGCAGCTGCGTTGCGGCTGTGCGTCTTGTCCGGCGCGGACCGAGTGCCCGCCGTGGCGTCCGGGGCCTGCGGGGCCTGCGGGCCTCCCGCGGATGGGGTGACCTCAGGGGGCGAGGCGGGTTCCCCGGCTGCTGCGCACGGTCCGGAATCGATGTCCGCCGCCCCGGCTCCCTGCCCCTGGGCGGTCGTCGCCCCCGCCACGCGTCGCAGGTGCTGTGCGAGCTCGCCGGCCGTCGCGTAACGCTCCTCGGGCTGCTTCGCCATGCCCTTGGCGATGATGTCGTCCAACTCCGCCGGGAGCCCGGCGACAGCCTCCGAGGCACGAGGTGGCGGCAGCTCGAGGTGGGCGTGGCACTGGGACGCGAACTCCTGCCCGGGGAACGGGGTGCGACCGGTCAGGCACTCGTAGAGCACGCAGGCGAGTGAGTAGACATCGATACGCGAGTCCGTGCCTGTGCCCAGGAAGCGCTCCGGGGCCATGTACTCCACGGTTCCGACCGCCTGGGTGGGCCTGGTGACGGTGCTGCCTCTGCCGGAACGGGCGATACCGAAATCGACCAGGTAGACGAAGGGGGCACCGCTGTGTCCCCTGCTGAGCAGGATGTTCGACGGCTTGACGTCCCGGTGGGTCACGTCGGCTCCGTGCGCGGCGTCGAGCGCGTCGGCAACCTGCGCCAGGATGATCGTCGCCTCCGGCAGAGTCAGCGGGCCGCGGTCGCGCAGCCTGCTGCGCAGGTCCTCACCCTCGACCAACCGCATGTCGAGGTAGAGAAGGCCATCGATCTCGCCGTAGTGGTGAATGGGGATGATGTGCGGCTCGTTCAGCCGCGCCACGATCCGCGACTCACGCTGGAAGCGCTGCCGGAACTCCTTGTCGAGCTGCAGCTGTGGGTAAAGGACCTTGAGTGCGACCTCTCGGTCCTGGCTCAGGTCGTACGCCCGGTACACCTGCCCCATGCCGCCCTCGCCGAGCACCTCGCACAGCATGTAATCGCCGAGTCTGTCGAAGTCCCCGAAGCTGCGGGTACTCGAACGGCCGTCGGAGGATTCCTCGACGGCCGACAAACGATGTTCGTCCGGCTCACCGTCGCGCATGATCGGAGGCTCCTAGCTCCGGTGTCGCAGGTACGGACAATTCTACGTCGGCACACCGGGCCGCGCTCCGGACGGCGTGGCTTTCCCGAGCACATGCGTATGCAGAGCGCTCCTCACCGGGAGCGCTCGTTAACCGCACGGTATCGCCCTGGAGTTCGGCTGGCCTTCGAATTCCCCGCATCATGGAGCCCCGCCCGCTAAGCGCGGGACGGGTTGTCGGCGTTTCTTGCAAGTGGCTCCGCCCGGAGTTCCGTGACGCCCCGTTTCGCCCGCCCCCGGCAGATGCCCGGTTCGGACGACCCATGCGCCTATCCGAGCGTCTTCCGGCCGTGCCACGAACGGGAGGCGCGCGCTGAGGGGTATGCCGTTTCGAGCAAGGTGGCCTTGGGATACGCGAGGAGATCAGCCATGTACGCAGTGGTTCGGCGGTACGAAGGGGTGACGGATCCCGCCGAGGCGGGGCGCCGGGTGGATGAGGGATTCGTCCCCCTCCTCCGCCAGGTTCCCGGCTTCGTGGCCTACTACTGGATTGACGCCGGGGACGGAGTGATGGTCTCCACCAGCATCTATGAAGACCAGGCCGGGGCCGACGAGTCGGTCAAGAGGGCGGCGGACTTCGTACGGGGCAGCCTCGCGGCGCTGCTTCCCAACCCTCCTCAGGTCACGGCCGGCCAGGTCGTGGCTGCTGGGTAGCGAGCTCCGCAGCGGGGCTGGATCTCCCGTATCCCTGGGCTGCCGACCCGGCCTTTCACAAAACTCCGGCCAGAGTCATTCTCAGATGTCCCCAACAGGGGCAGTGATCTTCAACGGCGCGTGTTGCGTCGGGTCGTGACGGCTGTTGCGGGCTGCGTTGTGCCGGGTGTGAGCAGTTGCAGTACGGGGAGCGGGGTTGAGGTGTGGTCTTGGGCCTGGTTGTGCGGCTTCGGAGTGTGGCCGTGGGAACATAACCTCCCGTTTTAGGCGGCGCCCGATGGGCTGTGTCGGTAAGACCCAGCTGGCCGCGGACTATGCCCGTACTGCCTGGCAGGCGGGTGAGCTGGACGTGCTGGTGTGGATCACCGCCAGCAACGCGACACAAGCGGCGTCCGGGTACGCGCAGGCTGGCATCGAGATCCTGGGCGCTGAACCCGGACAGGCGGCGCAGGCGTTCTTGGCCTGGCTGGAGCCGGGTCCGCGGGATCGGTCGTGGCGGTGGCTGGTGGTGCTGGACGATGTCGCCGACCCTGCCGATCTGAACGGGCTGTGGCCCCCGGCCAGTCCGCATGGTCGGACCTTGGTCACAACCCGCCGCAAGGATGCCGTACTCACCAATGAGGGTCGGCGTCTGATCGAGGTCGGATTGTTCACCGAGGCCGAGTCGGTGGCCTACCTCACCGCCGCGCTGGCCGCCCGCGATCACACTGAACCCGCCGGGCACCTCGCTGCGCTCGCCGGGCCGACGGCCCGCCGCTTCGAGATCCACGGGGAGCACGCGGAGGGCGACATGCCCCCGGCCGCCTGGCACGCGCGCGTGCTGCGCGAGAAGGGGTTCGGGGAGGCGCGGGCGGTGTGGTGCTCGCCGTCGGACACGCTGCTGCTCGCCCTCAGATAGGGCGCAGGCAGACCGCAAACAGACCGAAGGGGCGGTACGAGATGTCGTACCGCCCCCTCGCGCCGTACCGCTACAGCACCTTCGACAGGAACGACTTCGTCCGGTCGTGCTGGGGGTTGGTCAGGACGTCGCGCGGGTGGCCGGACTCGACGACCACGCCGTCGTCCATGAAGACCAGACTGTCGCCGACCTCGCGGGCGAAGCCCATCTCGTGCGTGACGACGATCATCGTCATGCCGTCCTCGGCCAGGTCCCGCATCACGTCCAGGACCTCGCCGACCAGCTCCGGGTCGAGCGCGGAGGTCGGCTCGTCGAAGAGCATGAGCTTCGGCTGCATGGCGAGCGCGCGGGCGATCGCGACGCGCTGCTGCTGGCCGCCGGAGAGCTGCGCCGGGTAGTGCCCGGTACGGTCGCCGAGGCCGACCCGGTCGAGGAGGCGCTGCGCCCGCTCCCGGGCCACCGCCCTGGTCTCGCGCTTGACCTGGACCGGCGCCTCCATGACGTTCTCCAGGGCCGTCATGTGCGGGAAGAGGTTGAAGCGCTGGAACACCATGCCGATGTCCCGCCGCTGCGCCGCGACCTCCTTCTCCTTCAGCTCGTAGAGCTTGTCGCCGTGCTGGCGGTAGCCGACCAGGTGGCCGTCGACGTACAGCCGGCCGGCGCTGATCTTCTCGAGGTGGTTGATGCACCGCAGGAACGTGGACTTGCCGGAACCGGACGGGCCGATCAGGCAGAACACCTCGCGCGGCAGCACCTCCAGGTCGATGCCCTTGAGGATGTGCGCAAGACCGAACGACTTGTGCACGCCCTCGGCCTTGACCATCGGCGCCCCGCTGCTCGGCGGGGTGATGTCCTTCGCGAGACCGCTCATCGGGCCACCTCCGGGCGACGGAACGAGCCCCACCGGGACAGGTTCTTCCGCAGTCGCTGCAGCGGCGTCGGCGGCAGGCTGCGCGACGAACCGCGGGCGTAATGGCGCTCGATGTAGTACTGGACGATGCTGAAGATCGTGGTGAGGAACAGGTACCAGATGCACGCCACGAAATACATCTCGACCACCGCGAGCGAGGTGCTGGAGATGTCCGTGGCCCGCTTGATCAGCTCGGGGAACTGGACCACGGACGCCAGCGACGACGTCTTCAGCATGTTGATGTACTCGTTGCCCGTCGGCGGCACGATGACCCGCATCGCCTGCGGCAGGATCACCCGGCGCAGCGTCTGGGCCTGGGTCATGCCCAGTGCGTGCGAGGCCTCCGTCTGGCCCTCGTCGACCGACTGGATGCCGGCCCGGACGATCTCCGACATGTACGCGGCCTCGTTCAGGCCCAGGCCCAGGAGTGCCGCCAGGAACGGCGTCATCACCTGGTTCATCTCGTCCTTGTAGAACCCCAGGTTGAGGATGGGGAACACGAGCGCGATGTTGTACCAGAGCAGCAACTGGACCAGGACCGGGGTGCCCCGGAAGAACCAGATGTAGAACCAGGCCACCGTGCTGGTGACCGGGTTCGACGACATCCGCATGATCGCGAGGATCACACCCAGGACCAGGCCCAGCACCATGGCCAGTACCGAGATGTACAGCGTGTGCCAGGCACCCGACAGGATCGTCCCGTCGGTGACGTAGTCCGGGATGATGCTGTAGTTGATGTCCGCGTTGGAGAACGCCATGCCGATCAGCACCAGGACGGCGATGACCACCGCGGCGGCCACCCAGCGCCCGTAGTGGCGCACCGGGATGGCCTTGATCTGCTCCGGCGGCACGGACGGCGCCGGGGTCTTCTCGACCGTGTCAGTCACAGTGACGGCCCTTCAGTCGCGACCGGGGTGGTCAGGAGCCGCCGTTGATCTTCGACTCGGTCACCGCGCCCTGCGTGACGTTCCACTTCTCCAGGATCTTCTGGTAGTCGCCGTTCTTGATGATGGCGGCCACGGCGGCCTGGATCGCATCGCGCAGCTGGGTGTTCTCCTTGCTGACCGCGATGCCGTACGGGCCGGCCTCGATCTGCTCGCCGACGACCTCGAAGTCCTTGCCGCTGCCGGACGTCTTGGCGTTGTAGGCGGCCACCGGGAAGTCGTTCAGGTCGGCGACGGAGGCACCCTGCTTCAGACGGAGCAGCGCCTCGGGGTCGGTGTCGAAGGTCTGCAGCGTGATGGCCTTCTTGCCGTCCTTCGTACACTTCGTGCTCTGCGCCTTGGCGATGCCCTCGGACGTGGTGCCCTTCTGCAGGGCCACGACCTGGCCGCACAGGTCGTCCAGGGACTTGATGCCCTTCGGGTTGCCCTTCTGGACCAGGATCGAGGTGCCGGCGGTGAAGTAGTCGACGAAGTCGACGCCGTTGCCGACCTTATTGCCGGTGTCGGAGTCGACGCCGTCCTGGCGGGCCTTCGTGTCGTTCATCGCCGACATGATCGCGTTGAAGCGGTTGGCCTGCAGACCCACGATCAGCTGGTCGAACTTGCCGTTCTGGAACTCGAACTTGACGCCCAGCTGCTTGCCCAGCGCGTCCGCGATGTCCGGGTCGACACCGACGGCCTTGCCGTTCTCCATGTACTCGACCGGCGGGTAGGCGATGTCGGAGCCCACCTTGATCACGCCGGCCTTGCGGATGTCGTCCGGCAGCTTGCTCGAAAGCGGGGCCGAGGACGTCGAGGAGGAGCCGCCGTCGCTGCCCTTGTCCGTCTGGTCACCGCAGCCGGTGAGGATCAGGGTGCCGGCGACCGCGATCGCACCGACCGCGGCGATCCTGGAGCGCGACGTGCTGGTACGACGGGTGGAGCTTGCGGTCATGGTGGGTTCCTCCGGCGGTGGGTAGGACAAGCCGATATACCGATGTGTCTGATATGTCGATATGCCGATGGGTCGACGGAAACACACACCTTCGGGTGTCGCGACCTCGTGGGTTTACGGCATCCTGCCATTGGGATTGCTCCAAGCAGACCTGCCACCATGTCAAAATCGGATAACGGGTGACCCCCGTGACGCGTCAGGCCGGTCCTTCCTCGACCCGCCGCCCCGTACATCTGCGGGAATGCGACCTTCCGGCCGGAAGATCTACGGTTCACCGCCGGTTCATCCCGGGCCGTCCCGGTGATCGTCCGCCGGTCACTCGGCCGCTCATCTGTCGGCTACCTACTACATCCGTGATGTGACCTTGCGCCTATTCGACTCGTCGGGAGCGCTGTCCGTCCGGTAAGAAGGTTCTTTACACCCCTCATCCGGGGCTCAGGGCGCGTGTGCGGCGCGCCCGTCGCGCAGGTGCTCGTACGTGCCACTCGTACGTATCAGAGTTCGGGCCCTGCGCGGTGCCCGCCCACTCCCTCACCGGGAGCGGCCGACCCTCAAACCATGCATACCTAAGGGGTAAGACAAGTGGCAGCGGAGATCGTCAATCCTCGCAGCGACAGCGCGTCGGGCAATACGGACCAGGACGGCGGGGCCGAGCCCCTCGATTCCTTCGATCCGGCGTTCGCGCTGCACCGCGGCGGCAAGATGGCCGTGCAGGCCACCGTGCCGATCCGTGACAAGGACGACCTTTCCCTCGCGTACACGCCCGGAGTCGCGCGCGTGTGCACCGCGATCGCGGAACAGCCCGAGCTGGTCAACGACTACACATGGAAGTCGTCCGTCGTGGCCGTCGTCACCGACGGTACGGCCGTGCTCGGCCTCGGGGACATCGGTCCCGAGGCCTCCCTCCCGGTGATGGAGGGCAAGGCGATCCTCTTCAAGCAGTTCGGCGGCGTGGACGCGGTCCCCATCGCCCTCGCCTGCACCGGCGTCGACGAGATCGTGGAGACCGTCGTCCGCCTCGCCCCCTCCTTCGGCGGGGTCAACCTGGAGGACATCTCGGCTCCGCGGTGCTTCGAGATCGAGCGCAAGCTCCAGGAGCGGCTCGACATCCCGGTCTTCCACGACGACCAGCACGGTACGGCCGTCGTGACGCTGGCGGCGCTGCGGAACGCTGCGCGGCTCAGCCGGCGGGAGATCGGGCAGCTGCGGGCGGTGATCTCGGGCGCCGGCGCGGCCGGGGTCGCCATCGCCAAGATGCTGGTCGAGGCCGGCATCGGGGACGTCGCCCTCGCCGACCGCAAGGGCATCATCTCGGCCGACCGCGACGACCTCACCGCGGTCAAGCGCGAGGTCGCCGGGTTCACCAACAAGGCCGGGCTCAAGGGCACCCTGGAGGACGCGCTGGCCGGCGCCGACGTCTTCATCGGCGTCTCCGGCGGTACGGTCCCGGAGGAGGCCGTCGCCTCGATGGCCGAGGGAGCCTTCGTCTTCGCGATGGCCAACCCGAACCCGGAGGTGCACCCCGACGTCGCCCACAAGTACGCGGCGGTCGTGGCGACCGGGCGGTCGGACTTCCCGAACCAGATCAACAACGTGCTGGCGTTCCCGGGGATCTTCGCGGGCGCGCTCCAGGTGCGGGCCTCCCGGATCACCGAGGGGATGAAGATCGCGGCGGCGGAGGCGCTGGCGTCGGTCGTCGGCGATGATCTTGCCGCCGACTATGTCATTCCCTCTCCGTTCGACGAGCGGGTTGCGCCTGCGGTGACTGCGGCGGTGGCTGCGGCTGCGCGGGCCGAAGGTGTTGCCCGACGGTGACTCGAATGGCCTCGCTCTTCTCGGGCGGGGCCATTTCTTTTCCCACCCTCCCACCCGTTCGGGTGCCTACGAGGTGACCGTTGTTCTGGGGGCTGCCGCCCCCAGGCCCCCGCGTTGGGGTGGTGGGGGCCGTGGTCGGGTGTCGGTGGGTGGGGGCTTGGCGCGCAGTTCCCCGCGCCCCTTACGGGGCGCTGTACGTGCCCCCCTCACGGGGCGCTGCGCGCAAGAGGGTATGTGTCACAGCGGTCCCCGGTTTCGCCCTCGGCGCCGGGAACCTATCGTCGGCCCTATGTTCGCCGTCTACGCCGCCCGAATCGACCGCGACCAGCCGCTCTCCGGCCTTGAGTTGGGGGAGCGCCCCGCCCCCGAGGCCCGGCCCGGCTGGAGTACCGTCGACGTTCGGGCCGCCTCCCTCAACCATCACGACCTCTGGTCCCTGCGCGGCGTCGGTCTGCCCGAGGAACGGCTGCCGATGATCCTCGGCTGTGACGCCGCAGGCGTCGACGAGGACGGCAACGAGGTCGTCCTGCACTCCGTGATCGGGCAGAGCGGCCACGGAGTCGGGCCGAACGAGCCCCGGTCCATCCTCACCGAGCGCTACCAGGGCACCTTCGCCGAGCAGGTCGCCGTGCCCACCTGGAACATCCTGCCCAAGCCCAGGGAGCTCTCCTTCGCCGAGGCCGCCTGCCTGCCCACCGCCTGGCTGACGGCCTACCGGATGCTCTTCACCAACGCGGGCGTACGCCCCGGCGACTCGGTCCTCGTGCAGGGCGCGGGCGGCGGTGTCGCCACGGCCGCGATCGTGCTCGGCAAGGCCGCCGGGCTGCGGGTCTTCGCCACCAGCCGCGACGAGGCGAAGCGGAAGCGGGCCCTGGAACTGGGTGCCGTCGAAGCGGTGGAGCCGGGGGCCCGGCTGTCACAGCGCGTGGACGCCGTCATCGAGACCGTCGGCGCCGCCACCTGGTCCCACTCGGTGAAGTCGCTGCGGCCCGGCGGCACCATCGTCATCTCCGGCGCCACCAGCGGCGACCGCCCCTCGCACGCCGAGCTGACCCGGATCTTCTTCCTTGAGCTGAAGGTCGTGGGCTCGACCATGGGTACCAAGGACGAGCTGGAGGACCTGCTCGCCTTCTGCGCGGCCACCGGAGTGCGTCCCGTCATCGACGAGCTGCTCCCGCTCGACCGCGCCCGCGAGGGCTTCGAACGGCTGGAGTCCGGCGACCAGTTCGGGAAGATCGTGCTGACCAGCTCCTGAGTGGGCGGGCCGTTTCTCAGGGCTTCGGGCCGCGCAGCAGCGCTCCTATGTGTGCTGCCGCCGTCGACAGGTGGCGGCGGGCCTCGCGGAGCTGGTCCGTGGTGACACCGTGGTCGCGGGCCGCGTCGCGGATGTCGTCACGGAAACGGTCCAGGAGCCGGTCGAGGTCGCGGGCCGGGTCGCCGGTGTCGGTCTCGTCGCCGTGCGCCCACGCGGGGGCGTACTGCGCCGGGAAGTCCTCCGGGGTCTGCGAGTACTCCGGGGCCGGTGCGGGGGGCGGCTTGCGCAGGTCCGGCCCGGTGCCCGTGCCGGTGTCGGTGCCCGTGTGGGGGGTCGGCTCGGTGTGGCCGGCGAAGCCGAAGTCCTTGCCGAAGTCCTTGCCGTAGTCCTTTCCGAACTCGCCGAACTCCTTGGCGAGTTCGGTGAGGCCCTCGCGGACCCCCGTCGGCCAGTCGCCGCGCGCGAAGTGGTCCTGGACGTGCTCCTGCACCCGGCGGGCGATGCGCTGCATCTCCTCCTGGGCCTGGGCCCGCGCCCGGGCCTGGGCCTCCTGGGCCTGCCGGCGGGCCCGCTGGGCCTCGTCACGGGCCCGGCGGCTCTCGTCCTTGGCTCGGCGGGCCTGTTCCTTCCACTCCTGCTTGACCCGCCGCATCTCCTCCTTGGCGGCGCGCCACGACTCCTTGTCACCGAGGTCGCCGAACTCCCCGGTGTCCGTCCCGCCGCCGTGCCGGGCCTCGGAGGCGGCCGCGCGCACCTCGCGGCGCAGATCGCCGGCCGCGCCGCGCACGTCGGCCCTTATCTCGGCGGCCAGTTCCGCCACCGACTCGCGGATCTCCAGCTCCAGGTCGGCCAGCTCGCCGCTGCGGTCCGCCAGTTCGGCCCGGCCGGCGTCCGTGATGGCGTAGACCTTGCGGCCGCCCTCGGTGGTGTGGGTGACCAGGCCCTCGGCCTCCAGCTTGGCCAGGCGGGGGTAGACGGTGCCCGCCGACGGGGCGTACAGGCCCTGGAAGCGCTCCTCCAGCAGCCGGATCACCTCGTAGCCGTGGCGCGGGGCCTCGTCCAGCAGCTTGAGGAGGTAGAGGCGGAGGCGGCCGTGGGCGAAGACGGGAGGCATGTCAGAGCACCTTCTTTTCGGTCGTGCCGCCGGTGGTGTCGTCGGTGGCGCCGTCTGCACTGCCGTCTGTGGTGCCGTCCTCGTCCTCCTTGGGCGGGCGGCGCAGCAGGGCGATGGAGCCGGAGACCGTGGTGGCGCGGAGCTTGCCGGTGCCCGCGCCGAGGCGGCCGGTGATCTTGTGGGCGCCCCACTGGCCGTGCACCCGAAGTCCGTCGAAGGCGTTGGAGATCGTGCCGCTCGCGGTGTTGGCCTCGACCTCGGCGTCGGCCGGGTGCGGCAGCCGGATGGCGATCTCGCCGGAGACGCTGGTCAGCCGGACGTCGGTCGGGCCGTCCGGGTCCAGGTCGATGATCATGGAGCCGCTGACCGAGTCGGCGCGCACGGCGGAGCCCGAGCCCTCGACGACGGTCAGGTCGCCGGAGACCGAGTTGAACCGCAGGTTGCCGGTGACGGCCTGGGCCTCCAGATTCCCGGACACCGTGTCCGCGCGGACTTCGCCGGAGAGGCCGACCAGGGTGGTGTCGCCGGTGACGCCCTTGACCACCGAGGTGCCGGTGATGCCGGACACCACGGCTGCCGCGCCGACCACGCCCACCTCCACCCGGGTGTCCGCCGGGACGGCGAGGGAGACCACCGCGCTGCGCCGCCAGCCCTTGCGGTCGAGCCACTTGAGGAAGCCCTTCCAGGGGAGGTCCTCGTAGGCCACCGTGAGGGTGCCGCCATCGAGCGTGACGATCAGGGGCGGGCCCTCGATCTCGGAGACTTCCAGGCGGGTGGAACCCTCGTCGGTGCCCACGACGTTGACTGTTCCGTTGACGATGCGGACGTGCAGGTCGCTCACGGGGGTGTCGAAGTCGAGCTTCCTGGGCTCAGCGACGGACCACTCGGACTTGGACATGGTGCGGACCTCCTAGGGCCGGACGCGACGGCTGGACACGACGGCTGGACGCGAACGCGATAACACGGCTCGCGCCATATCGCGTCTTCCGTAAAACACGATATATCGTGGCCGAGGGAAGTCAAGACACTCTTTCGCGTGATGGGCCGGGCTCGAACTTGACCTCGCGGGGTCCGGTGGAGCCCTATATCGGGCGATAACCGGGCGAATTGCTTAGCGTGTGTTCATGCCGACGGACGAATCGAAGGCCGTCTCGCGGCCTGCCCCCGCCCCCTCTTCCGGCGCCCTGCTGCTCTGCCGGGCCGCTCCCGACGCCGTCACCCCGCTCGCCGCGCTGCTGCGGCAACGGATGCTGCTCACAGCGGCCGGCGAGTGGAGCCTCCTCGTTCCCGAGGGCACGACGTGGCTGCGTGCGGGCGAGCCCGTCGACCGCGTCCTGACCGGCTGGGCCACCGCGCTCGCCGTGGGTTCCGCATGGCCGGTGCTCGCGCTGTGGTGGGACGCCGACCGCGCCGGCTTCACCCTCGCCTCCGGGTTCCGCCGCCCGGTCGGCTATGTGTGGCTCGCCGACGGCACGCCGGCGGGGGAGACCGAGGCGATGCACACGTTCGCGGCGCGTCTGGGGCTGGACCCGGTGCTGGACATGCAGGTCCTCGACCGGCTGACCGCACCGGATCCGGCGGCCGACGCGGGCGCCCGGCTGCGGGGGCTGACCGCTGTCCTCGCGCGTGCGGGGGTGGAACTGCCGGAGGAGTTCGCGCCCGGCGAACCGGGCGAACGCCTCTGCGAGGTGGCCGGCGCCGGGGCCTGCGTGAGGCATGTCGAAGGCATCGCGGGCAGCGGGGCGGAGGAAGGACCGCCGAGGGCTCGTCGGCTGGCCCTGGCCGAGGTGGCCGTGGGGCTGCCGGTCGCCGGATGGGGGGTACGGCGGCGTAGCGCGGGATGGGTCGCGCTGGGAGCGCTGCTGATGGTGCACGGGGCACTGGAGCTGTCGTACGAGACGGTGTTTCCGCGGGACTGACCGGCGATCGGTCCGGGGCAGGGCCGTACTTCGGCTGCGGGCCGGTGGGGGCCGGTCGCGCTCACGCGGCGGAGCCGCACATCGATCCAGCCCCGCGCCCCTGACGGGGCGCTGATCACGTCCGGCGTCACCGAGCGCGGCCCCCGGGGCGCCAAGGGCTTCCTACTCCTCGTCCTCGTCGTCCAGCCGGGCCAGCCACGTCGCCAGGCGCTCCACCGGGACCTCGAAGTCGGGGTTCAGGTCGACGAACGTGCGGAGCTGCTCCGCGAGCCACTCGAAGGTGATCTCTTCCTCGCCGCGCCGCTTCTCCAGTTCCTCGATGCCTCGGTCGGTGAAGTACATGGGTTGCTCTCCTGCTGCCTGCATGTGTGGGTGCCCGGTGGTGGACGTCTACCAGCCTAGGCGGACGACAAGGGTGGCTGGGCGCGGGAACGAAGGCCGAAGGGCCCGGCCCCCGCAACGGGGATCGGGCCCTTCGGCGCGTGTCGGACGCTTCGGCGCGTGTCGGACGCTTACGCGTCGAAGACCTCGCGCACCAGCTGCTCCTGCTCCGCCTGGTGGCGCTTGGCCGAACCCACCGCCGGGGACGAGGAGTGCGGGCGGGAGATGCGGCGCAGGCGCTCGCCGGCCGGGACGTCCGCGCCGACCGCCAGGTCCAGGTGGTCGATCAGGTTGAGCGCGATGAACGGCCAGGCACCCTGGTTCGCCGGTTCCTCCTGGGTCCACAGGTACTTCTCGGCGTTCGGGTACTTGTTGACCTCGGCCTGGAGCTCCGCACCCGGCAGCGGGTACAGGCGCTCGAGGCGGATGATCGCCGTGTCCGTGACGCCGCGCTTCTGCCGCTCGGCCTCCAGGTCGTAGTAGACCTTGCCGGTGCAGAAGACGACCTTGCGGACCGCGGCCGGGTCGACCGAGGCGTCGCCGATGACCGGGCGGAACTGCCCGTTCGTGAACTCCTCCGCCTTCGAGGCCGCCGCCTTGAGGCGCAGCATCGACTTCGGGGTGAAGACGACCAGCGGCTTGTGGTGCGGGTTGTGCACCTGCCACCGCAGGAGGTGGAAGTAGTTCGACGGGAGGGTCGGCATCGCGACCGTCATGTTGTTCTGCGCGCACAGCTGCAGGAAGCGCTCGATGCGGGCCGAGGAGTGGTCCGGGCCCTGGCCCTCGTAGCCGTGCGGGAGGAGCAGGGTGACGCCGGACGTCTGGCCCCACTTCTGCTCGGCCGCCGAGATGTACTCGTCGACGATCGACTGGGCGCCGTTGGTGAAGTCACCGAACTGCGCCTCCCACATCACCAGCGCGTCCGGACGGGCCAGCGAGTAGCCGTACTCGAAGCCCATCACCGCGTACTCGGAGAGCAGCGAGTTGTAGACGTTGTAGCGGGCCTGGTCCTCGGACAGGTAGAGGAGCGGGGTGTAGTCCGCGCCCGTCTCCCGGTCGATCAGGACCGCGTGGCGCTGGCCGAAGGTGCCGCGCTGGGAGTCCTGGCCGGAGAGGCGCACCGGGGTGCCCTCCATCAGCAGCGAGCCGATGGCGAGGGTCTCGCCCATGCCCCAGTCGATCGTGCCGTCCTCGATCATCGCCGCCCGGCGCTGCAGCTGCGGCAGCAGACGCGGGTGGACGGTGAAGTAGTCCGGGATGTTGACCTGGGACTCGGCGATGCGCTTGACGGCCTCCGTGGAGATCGCCGTCGGCACCGCCACCGGGAAGCCGTCCAGCGGCTCGTGGACGTCCGCGGCGGCCGGCTGCGAGGTGGCCTCGCGGACCTCCGTGAAGACCTTCTCCAGCTGGCCCTGGTAGTCCTGCAGGGCCTGCTCGGCCTCTTCCAGGGTGATGTCGCCGCGACCGATCAGGGACTCGGTGTAGAGCTTGCGCACCGAGCGCTTCTTGTCGATCAGGTCGTACATCAGGGGCTGGGTGAAGGCCGGGTTGTCCGACTCGTTGTGACCGCGGCGGCGGTAGCAGATGAGGTCGATCACCACGTCCTTGTTGAACGCCTGACGGAACTCGAAGGCCAGGCGGGCCACGCGGACCACGGCCTCCGGGTCGTCACCGTTCACGTGGAAGATCGGGGCCTCGATCATGCGGGCCACGTCGGTCGCGTACATCGAGGAGCGCGACGACTCCGGGGCGGCGGTGAAGCCGACCTGGTTGTTGATGACGATGTGGACCGTGCCGCCGGTGCGGTAGCCGCGCAGCTGCGACATGTTCAGGGTCTCGGCCACCACGCCCTGGCCCGCGAAGGCCGCGTCGCCGTGCAGCGCGACGGGCAGGACCGTGAAGTCCGTGCCGCCCTTGTTGATGATGTCCTGCTTGGCGCGGGCGATGCCCTCGATGACCGGGTCGACCGTCTCCAGGTGGGACGGGTTGGCGGCCAGCGAGACCTTGATCTGCTCGCCGTCCAGGCCGGTGAAGGTGCCCTCGGCGCCCAGGTGGTACTTCACGTCGCCGGAGCCGTGCATCGACTTCGGGTCGAGGTTGCCCTCGAACTCGCGGAAGATCTGGGCGTACGACTTGCCGACGATGTTGGCGAGGACGTTCAGGCGGCCGCGGTGGGCCATGCCGATGACGACCTCGTCGAGACGGGACTCCGCCGCCGAGTCGAGGACCGCGTCGAGCAGCGGGATGACGGACTCGCCGCCCTCCAGGGAGAAGCGCTTCTGGCCGACGTACTTCGTCTGCAGGAAGGTCTCGAAGGCCTCCGCCGCGTTCAGCCGGCGCAGGATCCGCAGCTGCTCCTCGCGCTCCATCTTGGAGTGCGGGCGCTCCACGCGGTCCTGGATCCACTTGCGCTGCTTCGGGTCCTGGATGTGCATGAACTCGATGCCGGTGGTGCGGCAGTACGAGTCGCGCAGCACGCCGAGGATGTCGCGCAGCTTCATCATCGACTTGCCGGCGAAGCCGCCGACCGCGAAGTCGCGCTCCAGGTCCCACAGGGTGAGGCCGTGCTCGGTGATGTCCAGGTCGGGGTGCTTGCGCTGCTTGTACTCCAGCGGGTCGGTGTCGGCCATGACGTGGCCGCGGACCCGGTAGGAGTGGATCAGCTCGAAGACGCGGGCGGCCTTGGTGACGTCGTCGTCGTGCGAGGCGTCGATGTCCCGGAGCCAGCGGACCGGCTCGTACGGGATGCGCAGGGCCTCGAAGATGTCGTCGTAGAAGCCGTTCTCGCCGAGGAGGAGGTTGGCGACCGAGCGCAGGAACTCGCCGGAGGCGGCGCCCTGGATGACCCGGTGGTCGTAGGTCGACGTGAGCGTCATGACCTTCGAGATGCCGAGCTTGTTCAGGGTGTCCTGGCTGGTGCCCTGGAACTCCGCCGGGTAGTCCATGGAGCCGACGCCCATGATGACCGACTGGCCGGGCATCAGACGCGGGACCGAGTGGACGGTGCCGAGTCCGCCGGGGTTGGTCAGGGAGACCGTGACGCCGGTGAAGTCGTCCATCGTCAGCTTGTTGTCGCGGGCGCGACGGACGATGTCCTCGTAGGCCTGCCAGAACTCGAAGAAGTTCAGCGTCTCGGCCTTCTTGATGCCGGCCACGACGAGCTGGCGGTCGCCGTTGGGCTTCACCAGGTCGATGGCCAGGCCGAAGTTCACGTGCGGCGGCTTGACCAGGGTCGGCTTGCCGTCCTTCTCCGCGAACGAGTAGTTCATCGACGGCATGGCCTTGAGGGCCTGCACCATCGCGAAGCCGATCAGGTGCGTGAAGGAGATCTTCCCGCCCCGGGCGCGCTTGAGGTGGTTGTTGATGACGATGCGGTTGTCGAACAGCAGCTTCACCGGGACCGCGCGGACCGAGGTGGCGGTCGGCACGTCCAGCGAGGCGCTCATGTTCTTCGCGACGGCGGCGGCGGGACCACGCAGGGTGACCAGATCGGGACCGTCGGGCGACGCGGCGGCGGGCGCGGCCTTCGCGGCAGCGGCGGCCGGCTTCGCGGCGGCCGGGGCCGGGGCGGCGGCGGGCTTCGCGGGCGCCGATGGGGGTCCCCCCGCGCGAGCTGATTCGAGCGTGGGGGAGGGCGCTGCGGCCTGGGGAGCGACAGGCGCGGCCTGGGCGGCCGGAGCGGGCGCGGCGGGCGCCTGGGGGGCGGGGGCGGGCGCCGGAGCCGCCGGCTGGGCCGGCGCGGGTGTCGTGGAGGTGGTGCCCGCGGCCCCCGCGGCCGCGGTACCCGCCGGAGCCGAGGCGGCGGGCGCTCCCGGCTTGTAGTCGGCGAAGAAGTCCCACCAGGCTCGGTCTACCGAATTCGGGTCCTGGAGGTACTGCTGATAGATCTCGTCGACGAGCCACTCGTTCGGTCCGAACGCGGCTGCGGGGTTCTTGCCCGCTTGGTCTGCGTCGGTCGAGATGCTCGAGTTACTGGGGGACTGTGGCGACACGGCGGCAACCGCCCTCTTCCGCTTCACAAGGTTATGGACAGCGGGAATAAAGGCTACGCCTCCAAGACCGCGAAGGTCAGGTCGGGCCGGTTCATCGTCGCGTAAGTCACATCGAAAACCGTGTTTCAGGGCTTGATATGGCGGGAAACAAGCGTGGTTGCGCTGTGAGAGGACGGAACCGGACATGGCTCCGCCACGTCGATGATCACCTCGCTCCGGCGCCCCGCGCGACATGCGCGGGGGCCGCACCTGATCACACGTGTCCGGCTGTGCCGACGACCGTGCGGACCACAGATGGATCTTGAGGCTCCGGATCGAACTTTACGTCAACTTGGCACGGATGAAAGCCCTGGAAGGGTGACGATAATCCTGCAGCCCCGCTCGGATTCGGCCACGCCGATCCGGCCGCCGTGCAGATCCACCGCCCACCGGGCGATCGCCAGCCCCAGGCCGGTGCCGCCGTCGCTGCCCGGACCGTGCGGCCGCCGTACGGCGCCGCGGTTGAAGCGCTCGAAGACGCGGTGCCACTCCGAGCGCGGAATGCCGGGGCCCTCGTCCAGGACCTCCAGCTCCAGCGACTCCGGCTGCGGCCCGCGCCGCGCCTTCACCGTCACCCGGCCGTGCGGCGGGCTGTGCTTGACCGCGTTGTCGATGAGGTTCGCCACGACCTGGTGGATGCGCTCCGGGTCGGCGTGCGCGGACAGCTCGGGCGGGGAGACGTCCAGGTGCAGATGGACGTCGGTACGGGTGTGGTTCCCGGAGCCCGAGGCCATGCTCCCGCGCGCCCCGGCGACCATGTTGGCCTCCTTCAGCACGCCCGAGAGGTACGGCCACACCTCGAAACGGCGCTGGCGCAGCGGTACGACCCCGTTGTCGAGCCGGGACAGGTCGAGGAGGGTCTCCACCAGGCGGCCGAGGCGCTCGGTCTGCTTCAGTGCCGTGCGCATGGTCTCGGTGTCCGGCTCGGCGATGCCGTCGACGACGTTCTCCAGGACGGCCCGCAGCGCCGCGATGGGCGTGCGCAGCTCGTGCGAGACGTTCGCGACCAGCTCCTTGCGCTGGCGGTCCTGGGCCTCCAGCTCGTCGGCCATGACGTTGATCGTCTCGGCCAGGTCGCCCAGCTCGTCCCGGCGGTTCTCCCGCACCCGGCGCGTGTAGTCGCCCTGCGATATCGACCGGGCCACCGCGTTCATGTCGTCCAGCGGCGCGGTGAGCGAATGAGCCACGAACTGCGTTATCAACAGTGTGGCGATCATCGAGAAGACCGTGATGAAGCGCAGCTCCGTCTTGGTGTGCACCGCGACGATCGACAGACCGGTGGTGATCAGCACCGAGACGACGACGAGCGCGCCCAGCTTGGTCTTGATCGAGAACGGGCGTACAGCGGCGCCCCAGGGCTCCTCCCCGGGGCCTCTCGGTCCGGCCGGCCCCCCGCTCATGGCGTCGGTGTCTCCAGGGCGTAGCCCACACCGTGCACGGTGCGGATCCGCTCGGCGCCGATCTTCCGGCGCAGCGCCTTGATGTGGCTGTCGACCGTGCGGGTGCCGGAGGCGTCCGCCCAGTCCCACACCTCGGCGAGCAGCTGTTCACGGGAGAGCACCGCGCGCGGGGTGTTCGCCAGGCACACCAGGAGGTCGAACTCGGTGGGCGTGAGATGCACGTCCTCGCTGCGCACCCGGACCCGGCGCTGTGCGTGGTCGATCTCCAGCTCGCCGAGGCGCAGGATGCCGGAGCGGGGCGTGGAGGCCGCGATGGCCGCCCGCTCCACCCGGCGCAGCAGCACGTGCACACGCGCCGCCAGCTCCCGCATGGAGAACGGCTTGGTCATGTAGTCGTCGGCGCCGACCCCGAGGCCGACCAGCATGTCGGTCTCGTCGTCCCGCGCGGTGAGCATCAGCACCGGCACCGGACGGGCGGCCTGCACGCGCCGGCAGACCTCAAGACCGTCGAAGCCGGGCAGCATGATGTCGAGGATCAGCAGGTCGGGCTGCCAGGCCTCGGCGGTGTCGACGGCCGCCGGACCGTCGCCCGCTGTTTGCACGAGGAACCCCTCGGCGCGCAGGCGGACCGCGATGGCGTCGACGATCGTGGGATCGTCCTCGACGACCAGAACCCGGCGCTGGGCGCCCGGAGTCGCCGTCGCCGTACCGTTGTGCGAGGTGTGTGTCTGCTCCATCGCCCGCCCCTGTGTGCTTTCCGGAACCAGTGGGGTGATTCCATGACTGCGATTGACGCTTGAATGATCCGCGTCAGGGATGCACATTACGGTGACAGGAGGCGCACTCGCTATCCAGGGCGGACGGCAAGGTGAACGACGTCCGGAACGCCCCGGGCAACCGGGATCTCTTCGGTACGCACCCGTTGGAACCCGGCATTCCGCAAGGATCCCTCGAATTCCGCAGAGGGCTGCGCCGACCATACGGCCAGTACCCCGCCCGGCCTCAACACCCTTGCGCAGCCCGCGAGTCCGGCCGGTGAGTAGAGCCCCTCATTGCCCTTGTCGACGGTCCAGCCGGGGCCGTTGTCGATGTCCAGGCACAGCGCGTCGAACGTGTCCGATGTCTCATTGACGTAAGTGACCAGATCGCTCTGGACGATTGCCGTGCGCGGATCGGCGAACGCGCGGGCGGAGAGCGCCGAGAGCGGGCCGTCCCGGTGCCAGTCGACGACCGCCGGCTCCCGCTCCACGACAGTGATCCGCCCCCAGCGGGGTTCCTGTGCGGCATGGGCGAGCGAGAACCCGACGCCCAGCCCGCCGATCAGCACCGCCGGCTCGCTCCGCCCGTCCAGCGCCTGGTGGGCGGCGTCCACGAGCAACCGTTCCGAGCGTCCGTCGGAGGTGTCCATCAGGAAGCAGCCGTTGGCGATGATCTGCAGGAGCTCGCCGTGTCTGCGCAGCACCACCTCGCCGTACGGCCCGTCGCGCCGGTCCAGGACCACAGGGGAACCAGGGGGACCAGGGGAACCGAGGTACGCGGAGGCCGCGGAGCTTGCGGAGGCTGAGCTGGTCATGGCGGCCATCCTGCCCCAACAGGGCTTTGCGGCCACACGAATTACGGGTGGCGGGCAGCCGCACGGGTGTCACCCGTTCGAGGGGCGGCCCGGCGCTTCGCGCCCAGGGGTGACCGGATACGGCTCGTATGGTTCCTCCTGACCCCTCTTGGTTCTTCAGAAAATCCTGTGAATCGTCCCCCGGGTGGCCCCGATCACAGACAGCGGCTCGTGGGACGGCGAAGGGTGGGGTGAAACGGAAGGAGCGCCTCACCGTGGAACGGACCGCGAGGGCCGCATCGACGCCCACGCCCGAGCCCCTTCCCGCCGGGGATGTCGCCGCCCTCCTCGACGGCGTACCGCGCCAGCGCGGCCCGGTCGCGGCCCCCGCCCCGGCGATCCCCCGCCCCGCCCTCCGTCCGTACCCCTGGCGCCCGGCCGCCCGGCACCTGCTGCCCTGGCGGCTGCTCCCCACCCCCACCGGCACCCCGGTCACCTTCGCCTACACGGCGGTCCTGGCCCTCACCTCGCTCTTCGCGAGCTACGCGAGTCCCGGCCTGCTGAACACGCTCTACCAGGACTCCAGCACCGATGTCGCCCATCTGCTGCGCACCCCGGTCTTCGTCCTGCTGGCCAGCGCACTGTGGATCGCGGGCGGGCTGCTGTCGCCCTTCGCGCTGGCCTTCGTGCTCGTCCTGACCGCGCTGGAGCGGCGGATAGGCGGTGCCCGCGCGATCCTCGTCTTCCTCACGGGCCACGTCCTGGCGACCCTCGCGACGGAGGTCCCGGTCGGCCTCGCGGTCCTGGTCGGTCACCTCCCCGACACCTCCCTGCACCGTCTCGACTACGGCATCAGCTTCGGCGTGGCCGCCAGCATCGGTGCGCTCTCCGGTCTCCTCGCCCCCTGGCTGCGCTGGCCGCTGCTCGCCCTGGTCGGCTACAGCCTCGTCACCGACCTCGTCGCCTTCCAGGACCCGATGACCAACTGGGGCCACCTGATCGCACTGGCCGTCGGGACAGCGCTCTGGCCGGTGGTACGACGCTGGCGGCGGGAGCGCGTCCAGGACCCGGCCGTCCCCGTCGCCGTCGTCGCCTGAGCGCTCAGGCGCGCCGCGCCGCCGCCAGGCCCTTCGCCAACTCCGGGACGCCGAGGGCCGCTTCCTGTTCTGCCGTGGCGCCGTGCAGGCGGTTGGCGAGCTGGTACGGGTCGGCGGCCAGGTCGTAGAACTCGCGGAAGAGGACCGCGCCGTCGCCCTGCGTGGGCCGGCCCTGCCCGTCGAGGCGGGTGCGGTAGTACTCCGTGTACTGCGTGGACCTGCCGACGTGGGTGGCCCAGGTGTGGATCGGCTCCTGGTCCTGCCGGTTCCACCACCACTCGGCGAGGAGGAGGTCGCGGTCGTTGCGGGTGTCGAGGAGCGAGTGGCCGTCGTGCGGGGTGTCCGGGGTGATGCCGGCCGCGTCCAGGAAGGTCGGGGCGATGTCGACATGGCCGGTGAGCCGGTCGTCGACGGTGCCCTTGCCCAGGCCGTGCGCCGGCCAGGACAGCCAGAACGGCACCTCCAGGCTCGGCCGGTACGGCACCGACTTGCGCAGCCAGCCGTGGTCCGCCCAGCACAGCCCGTGGTCGCTGGTGTAGAGCACGAGCGTGTTCTCCAGCTGGCCCAGCGCACGCAGCTTGTCCTGGAAGTCCCGCATCGCGTCGTCCACCGACAGCAGGGTGCGCAACTGGCGCCTGCGCAGCGCCTTTCCCTGGTCGTACGTGTGGTTGGCCGTGCGCAGGAACGGGGGCTTGTCGCTCTTGTCGCCCTCGTGGACGGAGGGCCGGCCCGGCCACTCCGGCACGCGTGCGTGCGCGTACTTCCGCTCCGGGATGTTGAGTTCGTGCGCACTGCGGGTGGCGACGTACGCGAACCATGGCCGGGTGTCGGTCCGGGACCTGTCGATGAAGTCGAGGGCGCGGTCCCTGATGACGGTGGTGTTGTAGCCGGGGATGTTCCGGACCGTGCCGTTGTCGTTGTAGTGGCCGTCGTAGTACGCCACCGGTTCCTGGAGGAGCCACTCGTCGAAGTGCGGCGGGTTGTCGCCGGTGTGCCAGTAGTTGAGGTACTTGCCGAACAGGCCGGTGCGGTAGCCGGCCTCGTGCAACTGGCGCTGCACGGTGGTGTGCTGGTCGAGGTGGTACGGGTGGCGGGTGTCGAGGACACCGTGGTGGTGCGCGTACCGCCCGGACATGATCGAGGCCCGGGAGGGCGCGCAGAGCGGGGTGTTGGCGTGCGCCCGCGCGAAGGCGACGCCCTGCCCGCCCAGCCAGTCGGCGGTACGGCGGATCGCCCAGTCCGTCTCCTTCGGCTGGTCGTCGGTGAGGACGAAGAGGATGTTCGGGCGCGGGTCGGTGCGGGGGAGGGGCGAGGCCTGCGAGGTCGGCGACGCCGGGGGGCGGCTCGCGACGGGCGCGGCGGGGGCGGTGCGGGCGGGGGTGGGGGAGCCGGTGCCGTCGTCGTCCATGGCCCGCAGGGTCAACGGGACGGCGGCGCCGGCCGCGACGACGGCGGCGCCGGTGAGCACGGCACGCCGTGCCGGCCGCTTGGCCGTCGGCTGTTCCTCACCCATGTGTCCCCCCGAGCCCCGTTGTATGCCGTCGCCGCCGTTCGCTGTGAATCCGCTGGCAGTTTCGGCTAGTTTCCTGTGAGTTGCGTTGCGGTGGTGTAGCGACGGCCTTGCGGAGTCATGGCAGTGGCACCGGGGGGCGGATGCCGGCCCTTCTTCTTTTCCCGTCTTCTTTTCCCGTCGCAACAGTGCTCAGCGCCGACGGCGTTGTCCGGCGGTGCCCGACCTGCCGGTGCGATGCGCCGTTACGGCAGGCGGCCGGGTGCGCGTGCGCTGTGGTTGCTCGCGCAGTTCCCCGCGCCCCTTCGGGCGCGTTCCAGCGGGCCGGGGTTCAACGCTGTGCGTGGGGGCCGGTCGGGTGCCGGGTGTGGCGTCGTCGTGGCTGGTCGCGCCCACGCGGCGGAGCCGCACATCGATACAGCCCCGCGCCCCTTTGGGGCGCGCTTCAACGGGCCGGGGTCCACACGTACGGGGTCGTCGTCGTCACCGCCGTGAAGCCCAGTCGCTTCAGGATCGGGGCGCTGTCGTCCGAGGCCTCCACGAGGAGGTAGGGCGCGTTCCGGGCCGCCGCGCGGGTCGCCCGGAGGGCCACCAGTACGCGGTAGATGCCCTGGCCGCGCCACTCGGCCAGCGTGGAGCCGCCCAGCAGCATGGCGAAGTCCGTGCCGGGCCGGAAGGCCACCCAGGCCGCCGACACGACCTCCCCTGCCGCCTCGGCGACGTAGATCTCGATGCCGTCCGGGTTCACCGCGAGCCGGCCCCGCAGGTATCCGGCGATCCACGCCATGTCCTCGCCCCACACCGCGGTCTCCAGCGCGGCGATGCGCTCCAGGTCCGCGTCGGCGGTGACCCGGCGCAGCGTCACGCCCGGGGGGAGGACGGGTGCGTCCGCCGTCAGGTCCGCGACCTCGGCGATCACCACCGTCTCCTGGTCCTCGGGCACGAAGCCCGCCGCGCGCAGCCGCTCGGGGAGGTCCGCCGGGTCGTCGTGCCCGCGCGTCTTCCACTCCACCGCCTCGCCGCGCGCCGCGAAGAAGTCCCGCTGCCGGGCGATCAGCGCGTCCAGCTCGGGGCCGCGCACGCCGCCCCAGTCGCGCGGCCCGGTCACGAAGCCGCGGTGCTGGCCCACGACGCGGAGGACGGGGCCGTCGTGCTCGTAGGTGATCCCGGGCGCGGGGACGGGCTGGACGGCGCGCATCTGCGCGTCGTAGGCGGCGAGCAGGGTCGCGGTGGTGTCGGTGTCGTCGGTCACCGGCCGACCGTACGGGGAATGCGTCCGTGCCGATCAACTGTTTTTCCAGCGGTGGGCCTTGACCGTTTTCCCGGCCGTACATCCCGTACGACCAGGTCAGCAGCCGATCGCTCACAGCGAACGCACCCCTGGGAACATTCGGTGGCTCACATGCATTGAGTCGGCATAACTCAAGTTGACTGCCGAAGGGGAGATCATGGCTTCGACGTCCGCATCACTCACCCTCCCTGTGCTGCCTCTCGACGGCGAGGTCGTGCTGCCCGGGATGGTGGTCCCGCTGGACCTGAAGGACCCTGATGTACGCGCCGCCGTGGAGGCTGCGCAGGCCGCCGCCCGTACCGAGCCCGGCAAGCCCAAGGTGCTGCTGGTGCCGCGTGTCGACGGGACCTACCCGGGCACCGGTGTGCTCGGCACCGTGGAACAGGTCGGCCGCCTCGCCGACGGCGACCCGGGCGCCCTGATCCGCGGCCGCTACCGGGTGCGCATCGGCGCCGGTACCACCGGCCCGGGTGCCGCCCTGTGGGTGGAGGGCACCCGTATCGACGAGAACGTCCCGGACCCGGTGCCCGGTCATGTCACCGAACTGGTCAAGGAGTACAAGGCCCTCGCCACCGCCTGGCTGCGCAAGCGCGGCGCCTGGCAGGTCGTGGACCGGGTGCAGGCCATCGACGACGTGTCCCAGCTCGCCGACAACTCCGGCTACTCGCCCTACCTGACCGTTGACCAGAAGATCGAACTCCTGGAGACCGCCGACCCGGTGGCCCGGCTGAAGCTCGCCACCCAGCAGCTCCGCGACCACCTCGCCGAGCAGGACGTGGCCGAGACCATCGCCAAGGACGTCCAGGAGGGCGTCGACAAGCAGCAGCGCGAGTTCCTGCTCCGCCGCCAGCTGGAGGCGGTCCGCAAGGAGCTGCGCGAGCTGAACGGCGATGCCGCGAAGGACGGCGAGGAGTCCGACGACTACCGCGCCCGCGTGGAGGCCGCCGACCTGCCCGAGAAGGTCCGCGAGGCCGCCCTCAAGGAGGTCGACAAGCTGGAGCGGTCCAGCGACCAGTCGCCCGAGGGCTCGTGGATCCGTACCTGGCTGGACACGGTGCTCGAACTGCCGTGGAACGAGCGGACCGAGGACGCGTACGACATCCAGGGCGCCAAGGCGATCCTGGACGCCGAGCACGCCGGTCTGGAGGACGTGAAGGAGCGGATCACCGAGTACCTGGCGGTGCGCAAGCGCCGTAACGACCGGGGGCTCGGAGTCATCGGCGGCCGCCGTGGCGGTGCCGTCCTCGCCCTTGTCGGGCCGCCCGGCGTCGGCAAGACCTCGCTCGGTGAGTCGGTCGCGCACGCGATGGGGCGGAAGTTCGTCCGGGTCGCCCTGGGCGGCGTCCGGGACGAGGCCGAGATCCGCGGTCACCGCCGTACCTACGTCGGCGCGCTGCCCGGCCGGATCGTGCGGGCCATCAAGGAGGCCGGTTCGATGAACCCGGTCGTCCTGCTCGACGAGATCGACAAGGTGGGCTCCGACTTCCGCGGCGACCCGGCCGCGGCCCTGCTCGAAGTCCTGGACCCGGCGCAGAACCACACCTTCCGCGACCACTACCTGGAAGTCGAACTCGACCTGTCCGACGTCGTCTTCCTCGCCACCGCCAACGTCCTGGAGGCGATCCCGGAGGCCCTGCTCGACCGTATGGAGCTGGTCCGCCTGGACGGCTACACCGAGGACGAGAAGGTCGTCATCGCCCGTGACCACCTGCTCCCGCGCCAGCTGGACCGGGCGGGGCTCGACAAGGACGAGGTGATCCTCGACGAGAGCGCGCTGCGCAAGCTCGCCGGCGAGTACACCCGCGAGGCGGGCGTCCGCACCCTGGAGCGCTCGATCGCCCGGCTGCTCCGCAAGGTGGCCGCACAGCACGAACTGGGCGACCGGGAGCTGCCGTTCACGATCAGGGACGAGGACCTGCGCGCCCTGATCGGCCGGCCGCACCACGTGCCCGAGTCCGCGCAGGACCCGGCCGAGCGCCGCACGGCGGTCCCCGGAGTGGCGACCGGCCTCGCGGTCACCGGCGCCGGCGGCGACGTCCTCTTCGTCGAGGCGTCCCTCGCCGACCCGGAGACGGGCGCGGCGGGTCTGACCCTCACCGGTCAGCTGGGCGACGTGATGAAGGAGTCGGCGCAGATCGCCCTGTCCTTCCTCCGCTCGCACGGCGCCGAACTGGAGCTTCCGGTCGGCGACCTGAAGGACCGGGGCGTGCACATCCACTTCCCGGCGGGCGCGGTGCCGAAGGACGGCCCGAGCGCCGGCGTCACGATGACGACGGCCCTCGCGTCGCTGCTCTCCGGGCGGCTGGTCCGCACGGACGTGGCGATGACCGGCGAGGTCTCGCTGACCGGCCGGGTGCTGCCCATCGGCGGTGTGAAGCAGAAGCTGCTCGCCGCCCAGCGCGCCGGGGTGACGACCGTCATCATCCCGAAGCGCAACGAGGCCGACCTGGACGACGTCCCGGCCGAGGTGCTGGACAAGCTCGACGTCCACGCCGTGACCGACGTCCGGCAGGTCCTGGAGCTGGCGCTCGCGCCCGCCACGAACGGCGCGGCGCCGGAGGTTCCGGTAGCGGCGTGACGGACGCTGCCGGATGCAGAAGGCCCGGGTCCCCGCGAGGAGGCCCGGGCCTTCGCCTACCCTTTGGCGAACGCGACCACCTGGTCTACGGCCCCGTTGAACTTGTCGTGGTCCCCGACCGTCGGTCCGGTCGACGTGTACTGCCACATCGTGTACGCCGACCAGCCGGCCGGCAGCGTGCCCACGTCCGAGGCGTACCGGGCGACCCACAGCGGGTTGCTGGCGCCGAAGCCGCTGTAGTTGCCGGTGCAGTCCTTCCACCAGCTGGTCGCCGTGTACACGACGGCGGCCCGGCCCGTCCGGGCCTTGTACCGGTTCAGGAAGTCGGTGATCCAGGTGACCATCCCGCTCGCGGACTTGCCGTAGCACGCTGCGCCGTACGGGTTCCACTCGATGTCCAGGACGCCGGGCAGCGTCTGGCCGTCCTGGGACCAGCCGCCGCCGTGGTCGACGAAGTAGTCGGCCTGGGCGGCGCCGCCCGTGGTGTCCGGGGTCGCGAAGTGGTAGGCGCCGCGGATCATGCCGACGTCGTAGGAGCCGTTGTACTGCTGGGTGAAGTAGGGGTTGGTGTAGTACGTGCCTTCCGTGGCCTTGGTGTACGCCCATCTGACCCCGCTGCTCAGCAGGGTCGACCAGGCGACGTCGCCCTGGTAGCTGGCGACATCGACACCCTCGGCCTGGGTGGCGAGGCCGGTCTTGGGCGTGCCGCTCTGGCCGTCGTGGGCCAGGACGCCCATGCCCATGTACGCCGAGCCGCGGACCGGGCCGGCCGGGCCGGACGCGTCGGCGTGGGCGGGGTTGGGGGAGAGCGCCGCGAGCAGCAGCGTGAGCAGGGCGGTGAGGAGCTTGGGGGCGGGTCTGTGCACGGGCATGACGTGCCTCCGTGGGGTGAGGTGAAGGTCCCAGATATGCCAGAGGCGGTCCGTCTACGCGGTGCGACACGACGCGGTGTCACACGGCGTGACGCCATCTAGCGGCGTGGGCATGCCATCGATTGCCTTGGAGCGGACGCTACGCACGTGGCGGACCTCCCGGGAAGGGGGTCCGGAGGCTGCCGTTGGTCTGAGCCTGCGGAATACTTGGCGAGCTGCGGCGATGACGGGGCTTGACGGAAACTTTCAGGACTGTGAAACCGATCAGGGGTGCTGACGTGCACGAGGACGAGCAGGGCGAGGAACGGCGCGCCGCCACCGGGTTGACGCCGAACGGTGCGGACCAGGAGTTCCTGGCCCTGGAACGCGAGTTGACGGTGCTGCTGCGCCGCGCCCGGGCCAGCCAGGGCGAGATGGCCCGGGAGGTCCACCCCGACCTGGAGTCCGCCGCGTACGGACTGCTCGTGCGGCTCGACGAGTGCGGCGGCCAGCGCGCCACCGAACTGGCCGCCTACATCGGCGTCGGCAAGGCCACCATGTCCCGTCAGCTGCGCGCCCTGGAGGAGCTCGGCCTGATCGCCCGGGAGCCCGACCCGGCCGACGGGCGGGCCTGGCTGGTCGCCCTCACCGACGAGGGCCGGCGCCGGGTCGGCACGGTCCGCGAGGCCCGCCGGGGCCGCTACGTCCGCCAGCTCGCCCACTGGGACCGCAGCGAGGTCGCGGAACTGGCCCGGCTGCTCCAGCAGTTGAACGGCGTCATGGAGAAGTAGCCGCCACGCCGTCGCCGGGAGCCTCACAGCTCGACGTACACCACCGTCGCGTCGTCGTGCGTCTTGCTCCGCCGCAGGAACACCCGCTCCTCCCGGTCGGCCGCCTCCAGCTCCCGCACCCGGTCGACCAGCGCCCGCGCCCCCTCCTTGCGGACGACGTCGAGAAGGGCCGTCCAGTCGCCCTCGCGGAACTTCTCCGTCCAGCGGGTCGCCCCGTCCGTGAGTGCGGCCAGCGCGCGGACCTCGGCGCGGGGCGCGGTCCCGGTGACCGCGCGGGCGGCCACCGAGGGGTCGGCGGCGGCCGTGAAGAAGCCGCCCTCCCGGTTGCGGACCGTGGCGTCGGCGATCGCGTCCGAGGCGAGCGAGGCGCGGGGCACGCGGTCGAGCCGGTCGTCCAGGACCGGGGTGACCGCGCCGTCGGGGGACCTCAGGAGCAGCGCGGAGTCGGACAGGACCAGGAACTCCACGGTCTCCTCGGACCAGCGGCTCAGCACGACCGTCGCCTGGGGCGTGCGCGGGTGAGAAAGGTCACAGGTGTCACCGTGTGCGGCGGCTGTGCGGCCGATCGCCCGTTCGAGGATCTCCCGCAGCGTCAGATCTCCTCGCGAAACGGTCAGTTCGGTCAGTGCGCCGCCCAGCCGTGCGGTGAACCAGTGGACGGAATGCAGACACCCGGTGCCGTCCCGCGGCGGAGTGACCCCGTCCAGGACGATCAGACAACCCCCCTGCCCCGAGGCGGGAAGCCCGACACCGGCGAAGTCCTCGTTGGGGCGGCCGGGGGTGCCGGATTCCGAAACGACTTCAGTACGCATTCGGCCAGTCTGCACGACCCCTCCACGGGCTTCACCAAAGGCTGGCAACGACCTTGGAATTGATGCGGTCCCGCAGGTCAGCCGCCTGATTTGGGGTGGAATGGCGCACTCCGGGAAGGTGCGGTGGCGAATCCTGCCAAAGCCTGCCGTCCGCGTCCAACCGGCCAGCCGGAAAAGGACCCCGCACGGTCCGTCGGAACTTGCCCGCCAACTCCCCTCCGATGTTCACTCCTTCGGGTGGCGGCGGGAGTGATGCGAGACCACTGCCCACCGGCGCTGGGAGGGTCGGGGACCGTACGAATCGGGTGCACGCACCACTTGGCACCGAAATGCCGGGGATTATGACGGGGTGCCACCCAACCCCTTGGGTACACGAGTTCAGGAATGCGAGCACCGGTGCAGAAGACGCGGCCTCGGCGCGCAGGCAAGAAGACGGCCTCCGAAACGGGCGCCGCGGCCCCCGTCGGCACCGGCCGCCCCAAGCACGTCCGCACCCGGCTGATCGTGGCCGTGGCCGTGGTCGCCGCCGCGATCGCGGGAGCCGGAGCGCCCGCCCTGCTCACCGCCTCCGGGCAGCTGAGCGACTCCCAGGACCTGGTGACCCTGGCCGGCCGCACCCAGGACGCGCTGGCCCTCGCCAACTCGCTCGCCGACGAGCGCGACGACGTCACCACCTACATCGCGGCGGGCCGCCCCAAGTCCAAGGCGCCCTCCGAGGACCGCAGCGCCCGGGTCGACCGCCAGGTCGAGGACCTGCGCGCGGACACCGACGCCCCCGGCTGGCTGCGTACCGACCTCGACGGCATCGCCGCCGTCCGCCGGGCCGCGCTCACCGGCAAGAGCACGGCCCTCGAAACCCACGAGGCCTACTCGGAGACCATCACCGAACTGCACCGGCTCGCCGAGCAACTGGCCGAGCAGATGCCCCCCAGGGCCGGCTCCGGCGCCTACGCGCTCGCCGAACTGGACTCCGCCGTCCAGCAGTCCGCGGCGGCCCGGGGCCTCCTGCTCGCCGCCCTGAACATCCCGAGCACCACCCAGACCACGATCGACCCGATCACCGGTCTGTCCACCACCAGCACCACCACCTCCGAGGCCGACAAGAAGCAGCGGGACGCGCTCACCGCCGCCGCCCAGCAGGCCCGGCTGCGCGCCGACGCGGCCCTCGCCGACTTCCGCGACACCGCGCCCAAGGCGGCGGTCGACTCGTTCGACTCCACGGTCACCGGCAACGACGTCAACAACGCCGACAAGTACCTGGCCGCCCTCACCGACCAGCCGACCCTCTCCGACGACGACCTCGCCACCGGCACCAAGAAGCTGGACGCGGCGCTGTCCGCCCGGGTCGAGCTGATGCGGGGCGTGGAGTCGGCCCTCTACGACCACCGCACCAAGGACCTCGCGGTGCTCCGCGACGACGACGTCACCGCGCTGGAGATCCGGGTCGCGGTGCTCGGCGCCCTGATGCTGGTCGCGGTCGGCATCGCCACGGCCATGGCCCGCACCCTCACCCGCCCCCTCTCCGTGCTCCGCCGGGGCTCGGCCCGCCTCGCCGGGGCCGAGGACCCGCGCACCGCGGAACCGGTCGCCTTCACCGGCCGCAACGACGAGTTCGCCCAGGTCGTCCGCTCCGTCAACGCCCTGCACGCGCACGCCGCCGAGCTCTACGACCGCATCGCCACCCTGGAGACCGACCGCAAGCACCTGGTCGGCCAGCGCCAGAAGATGGCCGACGCCCGCGAGGAACTGCGCGCGGAGGTCACCGACGCCGCCGACCAGCTGGAGCGGCTGCGCACCAGCATCGGCTCCACCTTCGTCAACCTCGCACTGCGCACGCTCGGCCTGGTGGAACGCCAGCTGGCGGTCATCGAGACGCTGGAGGAGCGCGAGCAGGACCCCGACCGCCTGTCGACCCTCTTCAAACTCGACCACTTCGCCACGGTCATGCGCCGCCACAGCGAGAACCTCCTCGTCCTCGCCGGCACCGAACACGTCCAGCAGCACGCGGGCCCGATCCCGCTGGTGGACGTCGTCCGGGCGGCGGTCAGCGAGATCGAGCGCTACGAGCGGGTCCGGATCGCCTCCCTCCCCCCGCACGCGCACGTGGCCGGCTTCGCGGCCGACGACCTCTCCCACCTCCTCGCCGAACTGATGGAGAACGCCACCGCGTCCTCCCCGCCCGACGTCCCCGTCGAGATCTCCGGCTGGCTGCTGGAGAGCGGCGAGGTCATGCTCTCCGTCCAGGACGAGGGCATCGGCATGACCGCCGACCGCATGGTCCGCCTCAACGGCCGCCTGGCCGACTTCGACCCCGAGTCGCCGTACGACCAGGAGGGCGAGGACGGTCTCGGCCTCGGCCTCTACGTGGTGGCCCGGCTGGCCCACCGGCACGGCGTCCGCGTCCAGCTGCGCGAGCAGAAGCAGGGCGGGGTGGCGGCAGTCGTGGTCCTGCCCCAGCCGCTGCTGGCCCAGGCCCCGCCGCCCGCGGTCCCCTCGGCCACGACGACCCCGGCCGGCGCCCACGCCTTCTCCCTCCCCGGCGCGGACGCGGAGGTCAACTCCAACGTCCTGTACGGCCGCTCCACGTCCGGCGACCCCCTGGTGACGCTGGCGGAGAAGGCGGTACGGGAGGCGGACGGGCATGGGCACGGCGCAGCGGCGGAGGGGGCCGACGAGGAGGCCGTAGCGGTACGGCGGGCCGACGAGGACGCCGTGCACGAGCAGGCGGCCCCGCCGAAGCCGGCGGACCCCGAGCCGACGGCCCGGCCGAAGGCGCCGGCGGAGACGTTCGCCGAGACGACGATGGAACTGCTGGTCCCGCTGGAGCCGCAGCCGGAGGCGAGTGTGGGTGAGGGTGCGGCCGGGGAGCGGGCGCATCCTGCCGACGCCGATGCTCGCACCCGCCCGCTGCCCGCGGCCGCCGACGGCGAGTACGCCCCACTGGGGCCACCCGCACCTGACACCGATACCCGCACGGATGGTGCGGGTGGGAACGAAACCGCCGAAGTCGAGGCCGAGGCGGAGGACGAGGACCCGGTCACCAGCAAGGGCCTCCCCAAGCGCACCCCCAAGATCACCGCTCCCGCCCCACCGCCCCGCCAGCGCAGCACCGGCGTCGACGCGGATGCCCTCCGCCGCAGGCTCGGCGGCTTCCGCCGGGGCGCCGACGCCGGCCGGCGTGACGTCGAGGCGGAGATCGCCGAGCAGACGGGGCAGAACAGGGTGCCGAGCACCGTAAGAGCCGTACCCGGAACAGCCGTATCCGAAGAAGCCACGGGGGGCACTGTCGAGGAGGCAAGCAGTTGACCGCGCCCAGTACCTTCGGACTGAGCAGTGAGGCTCGTAACCTGCACTGGCTGCTGAGCAACCTCATCGAGGAGGTGCCCGGTATCCAGTCGGTCGCCGTGGTCTCCTCGGACGGGCTGCTCCTGCTCTCCTCGGACCCCGGCCAGAACGAAGCGGCCCGCGAGGCCAGGAACGAGAAGCGGAAGGGCCCGCGCGGCTCCGCCGCGGACCTCGCCACCATCGTCTCCGGCATCGGCAGCCTCACCGTCGGCACCGCCAAGCTGATGGACTTCGGCCCGGTCAAGCACACGATGGTCGCGATGGACGAGGGCAGCCTCTTCGTGATGTCGATCAGCGACGGCTCGCTGCTGGGTGTGCACGGCAGCGCGGAGTGCGACATGAGCGTGGTGGCATATCACATGGCACTGTTCGTCGGCCGGGCCGGCCACGTCCTCACCCCCGAACTCCGCACCGAGCTACGCCAGTCCCTGGAGGCCGACGCGCCGAGGAGCGGCCGATGAGCAACGCGCCGAAGAACCGCAGGCAGAACCTCCCGGTACGCGGCGGTGACCGCAAACCCGCCCGCGTCCGCCCCTACTCGCTCACCGGCGGCCGTACCCGCTTCGGTCACGTCCTCCTCGTGGAGACGTTCGTGGCCGCGTTGGAGGCCCCGGAGGAGCGCAAGGAACTGACGAATGGTTCCCTCAACACCCGGGTGATGCCGGAGATGCGGGCCATCGTCGAACTGTGCCGCCGCATGCGCACGGTGGCCGAGATCGCCGCGCTGCTGAAGATGCCGCTCGGTGTGGTCCGGGTCCTGCTCAGTGACCTCGCGGACCAGGGAAAGATCCGTGTGTACGGCACCGGGACCGGTCACGGCGCCGGCCGCCCGGACCGCGCTCTGCTGGAAAGGGTGCTGAGTGGACTACGCCGTCTCTGACGCCACCGGCGTCAACCCGCTCCTCGACGGGGAGGAGCACACGCGGTCCTGGCAGACGGACCGCACCCGGGCCCCCGTCGCCACGAAGATAGTCGTGGCCGGCGGCTTCGGCGTCGGCAAGACCACGCTGGTCACCGCCGTCTCGGAGATCACGCCCCTGCAGACCGAGGCGCTGATGACCGAGGCGAGCGAGGAGACCGACGACCTCACCGCCACGCCCGGCAAGACGACCACCACCGTGGCCATGGACTTCGGCCGCATCACGCTCGACGACGACCTGGTGCTCTACCTGTTCGGCACGCCGGGCCAGCAGCGGTTCTGGTTCATGTGGGACGACCTGGTGCGCGGCGCGATCGGCGCCGTCGTCCTCGCGGACACCCGGCGCCTGAAGGACTGCTTCCCGGCGCTGGACTACTTCGAGAGCTGCGGGCTGCCGTACGTCGTCGCGGTCAACCACTTCGACGGCAGCGAGCGCTTCGAACCCGAGGACGTGCGCGAGGCATTGACGATTCCTCCGCACATACCTGTAATGATCATGGACGCCCGCCGTCGGATCTCGGCCATCGAGACGCTGCTGTCCCTGGTCGCCCACGCGCTGGACGAAACCCCCGAGTAGCACCCCGGGTAGATCTTCTGAACCCTTAGGAGCCACCACCGCATGCGGAAGATACTCGTCGTGGGGGCCGGCCAGTCCGGTCTCCAGCTCGCCCTCGGCCTCCTGTCGCACGGCTACGAGGTCACCCTGATGTCGAACCGGACCGCGGACGAGATCCGCTCCGGCCGGGTCATGTCGACGCAGTGCATGTTCCACACGGCACTGCAGCACGAGCGCGATCTCCAGCTGAACTTCTGGGAGTCCCAGGCCCCGAAGATCGAAGGACTCGGCGTCTCGGTCGCCGCCCCCGGCTCCTGGGCCGAGGGTCCCGCGGCCCGTGCCATCGACTGGGTGGGCAAGCTCGACGGGTACGCGCAGTCGGTCGACCAGCGGGTGAAGATGGCCGGCTGGATGGAGACCTTCGCGCAGCGCGGCGGCCAGCTGGTCATCCACGGCGCGGCCGTCGGCGACCTCGACTACTTCGCCCGTACGTACGACCTGGTGCTGGTCTCGGCCGGCAAGGGCGAGCTGGTCTCCATGTTCGGCCGCGACGCTTCGCGTTCCCCCTACACGGAGCCGCAGCGGGCCCTGGCCGTCTCCTACGTCCACGGCCTCGGACCCCGCCCGGAGCACCCGGACTACTACGCGGTCCGCTGCAACCTGGTCCCCGGCGTCGGCGAACTCTTCGTCATGCCGACGCTCACCACCTCCGGCCCCGCCGACATCCTCTTCTGGGAGGGCATACCCGGCGGCCCGCTGGACGTCTTCAACGGCGTCAAGGACCCCTCGGAGCACCTCTCCCTGACCCTGGAACTCATGGAGCGGTACACGCCCTGGGAGCACGCGCGGACCACCAAGGTCGAACTGACCGACGCCGGCGGCACGCTCGCCGGCCGTTACGCCCCCACCGTCCGCAACCCGATCGGCCGCCTCCCCGGCGGCGGCCTGGTCCTCGGCGTCGCGGACGTCGTCGTGGCCAACGACCCGATCACGGGCCAGGGCTCCAACTCCGCCGCCAAGTGCGCCGCCTCCTACCTCGCCTCGATCCTCGAAAACGGCGAGAAGGAGTTCGACGAGGCCTGGATGCAGGAGACGTTCGACCGCTACTGGAACACGGCCCAGCACGTCACCAAGTGGACGAACGCCATGCTGGCGCCCCCGCCGGAGCACATCCTCAACCTGATCGGCGCCGCGGGCCAGCTCCCGCCGGTCGCCGACCGCTTCGCCAACGGCTTCAACGACCCCGCCGACTACGAGAACTTCTTCTACGAGCCGGAGAAGACAGAGGCGTACCTCGCCTCGGTGACCGCAGGCGCCTGATCGTTTTTCGGCCGCGGGTGCGCGGTGGTTGCTCGCGCAGTTCCCCGCGCCCCTGAAGGGGCGCTTGTGCAGCCCCCTGCTTTTAGGGGCGCGGGGCTGTATTCGATATGCGGCTCCGCCGCGTGGGCGCGACCGGCCACGACGGCGCCGCACCCGACCGACCGCCGGTGCCCGTCGCGGCGCTCCCAGCCCAGCGCATACGCTGATCGCATGACCCCGCAGGCCGCCACCCCCGCCTACCGCAGGCTGTCCGTCGAGGAGCGGCGCAGTCAGCTGCTCGACGCGGCCCTCTCCCTCTTCGCGCACCGCGCGCCCGAGGACATCTCGCTCGACGACGTGGCGGAGGCGGCCGGGGTCTCCCGCCCTCTGGTGTACCGCTACTTCCCCGGCGGCAAGCAGCAGCTCTACGAGGCCGCCCTCAGGTCGGCCGCCGAGGAGCTCGAACACTGCTTCGACGAGCCCCGTGAGGGCCCCCTTCTGCCCCGGCTCGCCCGCGCCCTCGACCGCTACCTCGCCTTCGTCGACCAGCACGACGCCGGTTTCAGCGCCCTGCTCCAGGGCGGCAGCGTGGTCGAGACCTCGCGGACGACAGCGATCGTGGACGGCGTACGGCGGGCCGCCGCGCAGCATATTCTCAGCCACCTGGACGTCGCCGACCCGAGCCCCCGGCTGCGGATGACCGTCCGGATGTGGATCACCGCTGTCGAGGCGGCCTCCCTCATCTGGCTCGACGAAGGCAAGCAGCCGCCGGTCGACGAGTTGCGGGACTGGCTGGTCGACCAGTTCGTCGCCGTACTCAGTGTGACCGCGCGCCGCGACCCGCAGACCGCCGCCCTCGTCGACGCCCTCGCGGCGGATGGCTGAAACTGGTGCCGTGAAGAGTCAGGACACCCCCTTCGAAGGCGGCCCGATGGACGGGCGGACGCTCCCCGTGCTGCTCGGCATGACGGGCCACCCCCCGAAGACCTACCGCATCCCGGTCCCGGACCCGGCCGGCGGGCCGCCCACGGTCCTGGTCTACCGTCGCATGCCCCGCGGGCAGAGCAAGCGCTTGGGCCTGTCCCAGGGCTGGAAGTACGAGTACGACCCCACGGGCAAGGGGGCCGGCGGTGGGCCGAAGTGGCCGTGGTCGAAGCCGGACCCGGCCGCCGCACCGGACGCGACGCCGCCCGCCGCACCGGACGCGACGCCGCCCGGCGGGCCGGACGGCACCGGCGGGTGACACTGGCGGGTGACATGACTGGGCCGAATCGCGCACATTCGCCGCGCGGGCCACGCATACACGTCTGATTATCACGTGATCATCGCGATGCGGGACGGAGAGACCGTCCCGCATCGGAGGTGATGACGTGCCAGGAAGGTTTCTGCGTCTGGCCTGTACGGCCGCGGTGGCGGCGGCCCAGGCCGTCCTCACGCCCCTGCCCGCGCTCGCCGCACCCGACCCCGGGCGGCCGGTCGCCGAGCTGCTGACGGACCTTCAGCAGGCGTACCGGCAGGCCGAACAGGCCACCGAGACCTACAACGCGGCCGCGGAACGCCTGAACCGGCAGCGCACCGAGGTGACCCGGTTGGACGGCGAGCTGGCCGAGGCCCGGCTCTCCCTGCACAGCAGCAAGGACGAGGCGGGCCGGCTGGCCCGGCAGCAGTACCAGAACTCCACCGGGCTCTCCCCCTACATCCGCCTGCTCCTCGCCCGTGACCCGCAGCACGCGCTCGACGAGGGCCATGTCATCGGCGAACTGGCACGTGAGCGGGCGAAGACGGTGGGCCGGCTGGCCGACGACGAGCGGCGGCAGACCGACCTGACCGGCCGGGCCCGCAAGGCACTCGACACCCAGTTCGCCCTCGCCGAGGGGCAGAGGAAACAGCGTGACGAGGTGCGGGCCCGCCTCTCCGACGTGGAGCGGATGCTGGCCTCCCTCACCCCCGACCAACTCACCGCCCTGGCGGACCTGGAGCGGACCGAGACGGCGGACGCCCAGCGGAGCCTCACCACGTCCGGCGCCCTGAGCACCACCACGCCACCCCCCTCCCCGGAAGGCGACCGCGCGGTGCGCTACGCGGTGCGGCAGCTGGGCAAGCCGTACCAGTGGGGCGCGGCGGGCCCGGCGTCGTACGACTGCTCGGGCCTGACCTCACAGGCCTGGGAGCACGCCGGCACGCCCATCCCGAGAACCAGCCAGCAACAGTGGGCCGACCTGCCCCACGTCCCCCTGAACAGCCTCCGCCCCGGCGACCTGGTCGTGTACTTCCCCGAGGCCACCCACGTAGCCCTCTACCTGGGCAACGGCAAGGTGGTCCAGGCCCCCCGCCCCGGCGCGAAGATCAAGGTCTCCCCGATCGCCGCGAATCCGATCCTGGGCGCGGTACGGCCAGATCCGACGGCCCGGTCCTTGGCCCGCTACACGCCCCCCGCGATCCCGAAGACAGCGACAGAGGGCCCGGATGAGAGCTTCGGAACTCTGCCGCCGACGACGCCGACTCCTACCTAGGAGAGGCTCGGGGTTGTATCGACATGCGACCCGGATACCCGCCTAAGGGGCGCGGGGAACTGCGCGAACAACCCCCACTCACCCGCACCCGACCCTCAAGCCAGCAGCCCCGAGCTCCTCCACAACCGCCGCCCGACCCCCTGAAGAACCCCGATGTCATCCAGAAAGTCGGTCAGCCGCTTCGCGCCCGTCTGCATGACCTCCCGCCGATGCCCGCTCGCCCGCACCTGCGCCACCGCCTCCCGCCGGTCCAGCCCCACGTTCGTGTAGACCTCCGGATTGACGAAGGCGACCGAGAACACCCGCGCGAACTCACCGGAGGTGACCCGCGTGAACTCCTGCGACCACCGCGGCGCCGTCACCATCTGCCGGCGCAGCTCCTCGCGGGCGTACCGCACATGCCGGGCCTCCTCGACCACGTGGATCCGCGTGACCCCGCGGACCAGCGGCTGGACCCGCTCGTCGGGGAAGGTCAGCCGCTGCATCCAGTCCAGGACCTCCTCGCCGAGCAGGGTGGCCGTGAACGAACCGGGGGTCGTGGAGATCGTCTTGAAGAGGCGGCCCAGGTTCTGGTGGGCGCGGCTCACCGGGTACCAGGGCGCGTCCCCGCGCGCTATCAGCCGCGCGAACATCTTCGAGTGCCGGCACTCGTCCTCGATCTCGGTCAGCGCGTAGCGCACATGCGCACTCGTCGCCGCCTTGTCGTAGATGTGCCGGACCAGCAGCTGCATCAGGATCAGCTCGAACCAGATGCCCAGCGAGGCCAGCGCGGCGGCCTCGTGCTGGGAGAGCAGGATCCGCTGTTCCTCGGACATCCGCTGCCACATCGGCGTGCCGTACAGCGACACCAGCTCCGGCGGCCAGAACCACTTGCCCTCCTCGAAGGGCGCGTCCCAGTCCAGCTCCTTGTCCGGGTCGAAGGAGTGCTTCGCGGAGGAGACCAGCAGCCGTTCGGCCACCTGCTCGCGGTCCTTGAGCAGGCCGAGCGCGTCCCGCAGTCCGTCGACCGCGTCGGCCTCCGTCAGGGTCGTCATGGCTCCCTCACCTCGTTACCCGGGGGTATGTCGTCGTCCGCTCTTATGAGACCGCCTGTCAGCAAGCCGGTCAATCCCCCGCGCGCGACTTGTTGACTCCGCGTCTACCCCGGTGCGGGACGCCTCAGAAGCCGAGCACCGCCCGCATCACCGCCCGGGCGATCGGCGCCGCGTCCCCGCCCCCGCTGATGTCCGAGCGGTCGGCCGCCGCGTCCTCGACCACCACCGCCACCGCGACCTTCGGCTCCAGGTCGTCGTCCGCCTGCGCCCAGGACACGAACCAGGCGTACGGCACCCCGGAGTTGCCGAGACCGTGCTGCGCGGTGCCGGTCTTGCCGCCGACCGTGGCGCCGCGGATCGCCGCGTTCGTGCCGGTGCCCTCCCGGACCACGTCGACCATGAGTTCCTTCATCCGCACGGCCGTCGCGGGACTCATCACCTGCCGCACCGGCCCCGCACCGCCCGTGGCGACCGTCTCACCGGTCCGTCGCACGGTCCGCTCCACCAGATACGGCGGATGCGCGAGCCCCCCGTCCGCCACCGCCGCCGCGACCATCGCCATCTGCAGCGGCGTGGCCCGGGTGTTGTACTGCCCGATCGACGACAGGGCCAGCTGCGCCTTGTCCACCGTCGTGTCGAAGGTGCTCGGGGCGGCGGTGAACGGGATGCGCAGCCGGGTGTCGTTGAAGCCGAACGCCTCGGCCGTCGCCCTCATGTTCGCCGCTCCCACATCCACGCCCAGCTTCGCGAAGACCGTGTTGCAGGACCACTCGAAGGCCGCCCGCAGCGAGGCGTCCGCGCAGCCGTCGCCCTCGTTGGTCAGCCGGGTCGTGGTGCCCGGCAGCCGGTAGGGGTCGGGGGAGCGGGTCGGCGCGTCCAGGTCGGTGACGACGCCCGCGTCGAGCGCGGCGGCCGCGGTGACCACCTTGAAGGTCGAGCCCGGCGGATACGTCTGCCGTACCGCCCGGTTGAGCATCGGTTTCTCCGGGTCGCCGTTCAGCCGCGACCAGGCCGAGGTCACCGCCGCGCCGTTGCCGGACAGCTGGGAGGGGTCGTAGGACGGGGTGGAGACCAGGGCGAGGATCCGGCCGGTCGCCGGTTCGATCGCGGCCACCGCGCCCTTGCGCGAGCCGAGCCCCCGGTAGGCGGCCTCCTGGGCGTACCGGTTCAGGGTCGTGACGACGTTCCCGCCCGGGTTCACCGCCCGGCCCGTGTCGTTCCACAGCGGGAGCGACGCCAGCATCGGGTCGGTCCCGGAGAGCACTCCGTCCTCGGCGTGCTCCAGGAACGTCGTGCCGTACAGCTGGGAGGCGAAGCCGGTGACCGGGGCGTACAACGGGCCCTGCGGATACGTGCGTTCGTAGCGCAGCTGCTCCCTGCTGTCCCGGGAGCCGGTGACCGGCACGCCGCCGACCAGGATGTCGCCGCGGGGGAGGCCGTAACGGGCGATCGAGTTACGGCGGTTGGCGGGGTTGTCGTCGTACTCCCGCGCCAGGACGACCTGGATGCGGGCGGCGTTGACGAGGAGGGCGAACAGCAGCAGGGCGCAGAGGGCGCGGGCCCGCCGGACGTACCTGGCCATGCCGCCCCGCCGGCGGTCGTACCGGGTCATGGGGCCACCTGTCCGTCGTACTGGCTGCGGGCCGAGTCGCTCACCCGGATCAGCAGGGCCACGATCGCCCAGTTGGTGACGACCGAGGAGCCGCCCTGGGCGAGGAACGGCATCGCCATGCCGGTCAGCGGGATCAGCCCGGTCACCCCGCCCGCGATCACGAACACCTGGAGGGCCACGATCGAGGCGAGCCCGACCGCGAGCAGCCGGCCGAAGGGGTCGCGCAGGGCGAGACCGGCCCGGTAGCCGCGCTCCACGAGCAGGCCGTAGAGGAGGAAGATCGCGGAGAGTCCGGCGAGACCGAGTTCCTCGCCCGCCGTGGCCAGGATGAAGTCCGACTTGGCGGCGAAGCCGATGAGGACGGAGTGGCCCAGGCCCAGTCCGGTGCCGAGGATCCCGCCGGCCGCGAACGCGAAGAGGGACTGGGCGAGTTGGTTCGGCCCCTGGCCCGCGTCGATCGAGGCGAAGGGGTGCATCCAGTCCTCGATCCGGCCGTGCACATGGGGTTCCAGACGGCCGACGGCCATCGCGCCGAACACGGCGAGCAGCAGACCGACGGCGATCCAGCCGGTGCGCCCGGTGGCGACGTACAGCATCACGACGAAGAGGCCGAAGAAGAGGAGCGAGGTGCCCAGGTCGCGTTCGAGGATCAGGACGCCGACGCTCACCAGCCAGATGGTGACGATCGGGCCCAGCACCCGGCCCGTCGGGAACTGCATGAACCACAGCCGGCGGCCGGCGTAGGCGAGCGCGTTGCGGTTGGCGGCGAGGTACGCGGCGAAGAACACCGCGAGCAGCACCTTCGCGAACTCGCTTGGCTGGATGGAGAATCCGGCGAGGCGGATCCAGATCCGGGCTCCGTTGACGGCCGGGAAGAGGATCGGCAGGAGCAGCAGGACGAGTGCGGCGGCGACGCAGACGTACGCGTAGCGCTGGAGCACGCGGTGGTCGCGGAGCATCAGCACGACGAGGATGAACAGGCCGACGCCCAGGGTGGACCAGACGAGTTGGGCGGGGGCCGCCCGGTCGCCGGGGCTCTGCAGGTCCAGCCGGTAGATCAAAACCAGGCCGAGTCCGTTGAGCAGCACGCCGATCGGGAGCGGCAGCGGGTCGGCGTACGGGGCGCGCAGGCGTACGGCGAGGTGGGCGACGAGCGCGAGCACCCCGAGACCGGCGCCGTAACCGGCGGCGCCGGGCGGGACGGTGCCGGTCTTTGCCAGGCCGACCGCGCAGTAGCCGTACACGGAGAGCAGGACGGCCAGCACGATCAGGGCGAGTTCGATGCCACGGCGCCGGGGGAGGCGTACGGGGGAGGTGGGGGTCGCGGTCGCCGCCAGGGTGGTTCCGGCCTTGGTCATGTCCGGAACTTACCCAAATAGTGAGAGTTGGGGGTCTTGTTGGTCAGCACCAGCGTGGCGTACGCCCGAGGGTGTCGATGTCGCGGGCGGGGCCCCAGGCCCAGGTGCCGTCGGTGAGCAGGTACCAGACGCGGTCGCCGTCGACGGGATCGCCGACGGCCCGGCAGTGGATGGAGACCTCCTCGCCGTTCGCGACGAACCGGATCCGCCGGCTGCCCCGCTCCGGCTCGTTGCGCAGCCAGATGCCGTCCCGCGCGGTGACGACGCCCCGGTAGCGGGCGGGGTCGGTGCCACCCGGGCCGAGGAAGTCGTCGGTGCCGTCGGCGCCGCCGGTGTTGCCGACGCCGTCGAGGTGGTCGGAGTCGTAGGGGTCATTGGGGTCGCCGTACTGGCCGGTCCCCGGGTCGGCACTGTCCCAGCCGTCGTCGGCGAGGGCGGGCGTGGTGCCGCAGAGGGTGACGAGGGCGGCTATCGCGAAGCCGCGGGTGAGCGTGGAGCGCAGGGACATGGGGGCCTCCGAACGGGACGGGATGCGTGAACAGGGGGAACCTGACTATTCGCCACGCTAGGAGGGGTGCGCGGGGGGCGCCTTTTGCAGTGAGCCGAACGGGATCTGCGGGCCGGTGGGGGGCGGTCGCGCAGTCCCCGCGCCCCCAAAAGAAAGGGGCGCTGCACGAGCGCCCCTTCAGGGGCGCGGGGAACTGCCCGAGCAACCCCCACGCACCCGCAGCCGCGCAACCTACCGCGCACCCCCTACGGGAGCGTCAACGTCGCCACAGCCCCACCGCCGATCGCGTTGGCGAACGACAGCCGCGCGCCGAGCACCTCCGCCTGCCCCACCGCGATCGTCAGCCCCAGCCCGTGCCCCCTGGCCCCGCCCTCCGTCCGGAACCGCTGCGGGCCGTGTGCCACCAGGTACTCGGGATAGCCGTCCCCGTGGTCCCGCACGGTGACCTCCTTGCCCTCCACCGTCAGCACCACGGGCCCCCGCCCGTGCCGGTGCGCGTTGGCGACCAGGTTCCCCAGCACCCGTTCCAGCCGCCGCCGGTCGGTCTCCACCCACCCGTCCCGTACGACCTTCACCTCGGTCTCCGTCCCGGACGCCCGCACCACCCGCTCGGCCAGCGTGCCCAGTGCCTCCGCGTCGGTCTCCAGCCGCTCCCGGCCCGCGTCGAGGCGGGAGATCTCCAGCAGGTCCTCGGTGAGCGTGCGCAGCGTCGCCACCCGGTCCCGCACCAGTTCCGTCGGCCGCCCCGGAGGCAGCAGTTCCGCCGCCGCGTGCAGCCCCGTCAGCGGCGTCCGCAGCTCGTGCGCCACGTCGGCCGTGAACCGCTGCTCGCTCAGCAGCTTGCTCTGCAGCGACGCGGCCATCCCGTCCAGCGCGGCGGCGACCGCGGCCACCTCGTCCTGCGGGCGGGTCGGATCCTCGGTACGGGGATCGTGCACGCGGGCGTCCAGGTCCCCGGCGCTGATCCGCCGGGCCACCTGGGCGGTGCCGTGCAGCCGCCGGGTCACCCGGGTCACCGCGAACGCGCCGACCAGCAGCGTCGCCCCGATGGCGAGCGCCGACGACCAGAGGATGGAGTGGTCCAGGCCGGCGATGGTGCGGGCCTGCTGGGAGTAGTCGACGCCCACCGCGAGCGACCGGCTCCGGTCGGCCGGGCCCGCCGCCCACATCACAGGGTGACCGTCGTCCTCGTCCCTGGCGACCATCGTGCCCCGCTCCCCGGTCAGCGCCAGCGCCCGCAGCCGCGGCGGCAGCCCGCGCGGGTCGACGCGGGCACCCCGCGGCAGGGCGTCCCCCGCCTCGTAGGCGGTCGTCGCCTCCGCGAGCCGGGCCAGCGCCTGGTCGCGGGCCTGTGCGACGGTCTGGTCGGTGACCGACACATGCACCAGGACGCCGAGCAGCGCGGCCAGCGCACAGCACATCACCGTGATGAACGCCGCCGACTTCGCCGCGAGCGTCCCGGCCCAGTGCGGGAGCCTCATCGCGCCCCCGCCGAAGCCGACGCCGACGGTATCGGGGTGCGGGTGTGCCGGCCCTTGCCGGTGCGCAGGAACTCGTCCCGGGAGAACACCATCGCCTTCCGCTCGGGATCCCACGCCCAGGTCGTCCGGTACTCGTACCCGCTGATCCCGGCCGGCGACCGCACGATCACCGTCCGCCCGGCCAGCTCGACGCCGATGATCGCGTCGTTGTCGTCGAGAACCTGCACCAGCCGGTGCTTCTCGACGGTGTACACGCGCAGCGCGGTCTGGTTCGTCGGATACAGCCGGAAGCCGAGCATGAGCTCGTCCCGCCCGTCCCCGGTGAGGTCCCGGTAGTACGGCTTCAGCAGCGGACACCGCGCCCCGCCGCCGCCCGCCGTGCACTCCTTCATCCGGTCCGCGGTCTCGTGGTACGCCCCCTTGTCCCCGTAGTCCGCCGGGTCCGAGGCGATCTCCGCCCGTACGACGGCCACCGGATCCACCCCGCGGATGTCGTCGCCGGGAACCGTGATCCCCTTGACGGTCTCCGTGCTGCCCTCGTCGTAGGGCCAGGCCGGGCTGGACGCCGGCCGCAGGTCGGGCCAGAGCTTCGCGGGGCTGATCGCGGTCGGGGTCGCCCCGGCCCCGCGCAGTCCGCCGGAGTCGCCGCAGCCGGCCGCGGTCACCGTCAGCAGGGCGACGGCGGCCGCGGTCACGGCGGCACGGACGGGACGACGGGCTGGCACGCTGCTCCTGGCTCTGGCTCTGGCTCTGGCTCTGGCTCTGGCTCTGGCGGGGTCGGTGGGCGGGGGCGGTGGGCGGAGGCGGCCTCGTACACCTTATTCGCAGATTCGTAGGGAAGTCCTTTTTGCGCCTGGGGGGGGCGGTGCAGGGCAGAGGCTACTCGGCGAGATCCTCCAGGAGCCGGGCGGTGGACAGGCCGGCCCGCAGATAGGCCACGAACAGCTCGTTGTGCAGTGCCCAGGGCGAGCGCCGGGCGCGCACCAGCCGGATCGCCTCCTCGGCCGTACGCCCCTGGTGCACCAGCGCCTGCGCGACCACGAGCCCGGACCGGTTGTACCCGCTGTAGCAGCGCACCAGCACCGACCGTCCCGCGTCCAGGGCCTCGCTGGCCGCAAGCGCGAGCCGCATCACCCCCGCCAGCTGGGTGCCGTCCAGCGGCCCGTCCGGTATCGGCCACACATGGTGCTCGACCCCGGTGGCCGGACCGTGCCCGGGCAGCCGCAGCAGACTCTGCACCAGGTCGAACTCGTCCCGCACCACGGCGGCCTCCAGCCGCCCCGAACGCCCCCGGAACTCGTGGCCGCCCATCCACAGACCGGGCAGCACCTCGCTCCAGGGACTGTCCGGAGCCGGCACGTCGTACTGCTCCCCACGGATCCGCACCCGGCGCCTCCCCGCTGCGCGCGCCAACCCCTGTCAAAGGTAGCGGGGTTCTTGCCCCTGGAGCACCCCGCCTGTTCCCATGGTCGAGGGGTGATGACGCAATGAACGGACTGCGCGTCGTGTCGACCTGGCGGCACGGTCAGGAGCGACTGTACGTATGCCTCACGGACGGAAGGAACATCGCCTGGTACGACCGTGAGGCGGGCCGGGTCAACCTGCTCAGCGACGAGCGGCGGGACGACGTACTGGAGACCCTGCGGCCGTTCCTGACCGGCCCGGTCACGGTCGGCCCGCCACCCGTGCCCACCCCCGCCGAACTGGCGCGGCTGACCCTGCACCCCGATGACGACCTCGCGCCCAACCGCCCGGGCGAGGCGCTGCTGGTCGCGCTCGACCGGGACCCCGGTCCGGCCCACCGCCTCCGCCCCGACCCGCGCCGCCTCGCCCTGACCGCGGAACAGACCGTCGGCGACGCGCTGGACCACCTGGACGGAGCGGGCTGGCACGCCCTGCACTCCGTCCCGCTGCCCGGCGGCGACCGCCTGCACCACCTGCTGATCGGGCCCGGCGGCCTGTTCTGTGTGCACTCCCTCTACGCCCGCAAGCAGAAGGTCCTGGTCGCCGACCCGATGATCACACTGGGTCGGCGTGACCCCCAGCCTCTCCTGCGCCGCCTGCGGGCGGACGCCGACCGGGCCTCGTACGCCCTCACGGCGGAGGTCCGTCCGGTCCTCGCCCTGACCGAGCCGGCGGACGTCAGGCTGACGGCCCCGCCGCGCGAGGTCCACATCCTCCGGGACCGGGACCTGGACAGCCTGTCCCGGCTGGGCGGCGTCCTCAAACCGGCGGACGTGGAGGCCCTGCACGCCATGGCGAGGGACCGCAACACGTGGGGGAGGGTGTAGGGCACTTCGGGGGCTTGCAGGGGCCTTCAGGGCAGCGTCGTCGCGCGCCCCGGGTCCAGCAGCGGGGCCAGCAGGTCCCCGTGGTCCTGGACACGCGGCACGATGTCCCCCGCCCGGAAGGCCAGCTGCGCCGCCGCCCGGCACTCCGCGACCTCCTGCCACGTCACCGGCGCCGACACCGTCGGCTCCCGCCGCGCCCGCAGCGTGTACGGCGTGGCCGTCGTCTTCCGCCCCGCGTTCTGGCTCCAGTCCACGAACACCTTCCCCGGCCGCAGACTCCGCGTCATCCGGTGCACCACCAGCCGCGGCATCGCCCGCTCCGCCGCGACGGCCAGCTCCTTCGCGTACTCGCTGACCCGCTCGCTGGACGCCCCCCGCACCGCCGCCAGCAGATGCAGCCCCTTCGAACCGGCCGTCTTGGCGTACGCCTCGATCCCGTCCGCCGCCAGCCGGTCCCGCAGCCACAACGCGACCTCGCAGCACTGCACCACCGTCGCGGGAGCCCCAGGATCCAGGTCGAAGACGATCCGGTCCGCCTCGTCCGGCGCCCCCACCAGCCACTGGTGCGTGTGGAACTCGGTGACCAGGTTCGCCGCCCACATTAGGCTCGCGAGGTCCTGCACCAGCACCATCCGGGCCGCCCCCTCCGAGCGGCGCACCTCGGCGGTGGTGACCCACTCGGGCGTACCCGGCGGCACGTTCTTGGTGAAGAACACCTGGCCGTCAGGACCGTCCGGGTACCGGAGGAACGAGACCGGCCGGTCCCGCAGATGCGGCAGCAGGACCCCGGACGTCGTCGCGTAGTAGTGCAGCAGCTCGCCCTTGGTGAACCCGGTCGCCGGATACAGCACCTTCTCCAGGTTGCTGAGCGCGACCCTTCGCCCGTCCACCTCTGTGATCGGCGTCATACGATGACAATCTCACACAAAGGCGTACACCCTGGACGGAGGGGAGCCGCACGTGCGATCCATCTGGAACGGCGCGATCTCCTTCGGGCTCGTCAGCATCCCGATCAAGCTGGTGAACGCCACGGAGAGCCACTCGATCTCCTTCCGCCAGGTCCACACCGAGGACAACGGCCGCATCCGCTACCGCAAGTTCTGCGAGCTGGAGGACCGTGAGGTCACCCAGTCGGAGATCGGCAAGGGGTACGAGGACGCCGACGGCACGATCGTCCCGATCACCGACGAGGACCTGTCCCACCTGCCCATCCCCACCGCCCGCACGATCGAGATCGTCGCGTTCGTCCCCGCCGACCGGATCGACCCGCTCCAGATGGACGCGGCGTACTACCTGGCGGCCTCGGGTGCCCCTGCCGCGAAGCCGTACACCCTCCTGCGCGAGGCCCTGAAGCGCAGCCACAAGGTGGCCATCGCGAAGTACGCGCTGCGCGGCCGCGAACGCCTCGGCATGCTCCGGGTGGTCGGCGACGCCATCGCCATGCACGGCCTGCTCTGGCCGGACGAGGTCCGTGCCCCCGAGGGCGTCGCCCCCGACGTCGACGTCACCGTCCGCGACAAGGAACTCGACCTCGCGGACGCCCTGATGGACACCCTCGGCGAGGTCGACCTGGAGGACCTGCACGACGAGTACCGGGAGGCCCTGGAGGAGGTCATCGCCGCGAAGGCGGCCGGCGAGACCCCGCCGGAGGCCCCGGAACCGGCGACGGGCGGCAAGGTCCTCGACCTGATGGCGGCTCTGGAGAAGAGCGTGCGGGCGGCGAAGGAGTCGAGGGGGGAGAGGGCGGAGGGTACGGAGGGTACGGAGGGGGCGGAGGTCACCCCGCTGCCGAGCACGAGCGGCAAGAGGCCGGGGGCGGCTGCGAAGGAGACGGCGGTCAGGAAGCAGGCGGCGAAGAAGCCGGCGACCTCGCCGAAGAAGCCGGGGACCGTGAAGACGACGAGTGCGAAGAGGGCGACCGCGAAGACGGCGGCGGAGGCGTCCGCGGCCAGGAAGTCGACAGCGAAGAAGTCGGCGGAGAAGAAGTCGGCGGAGAAGAGGGAGCCGGCCAAGAAGACGCCGGTCAAGAAGACGGCGTCAGCTCGCGGACGCTCCGCGTGAAAGCCCCCCCGCCGGGTGTCACGGGTCTGCAATCGGCGCGCGCCTCCACCCGTCTGACCGTCCATCACCGTGCGTGCCTCTTCGGCGCCGTTCGGATCCCCGTCGCCGCGCCCCCGGACGGGCGTGTCCCCGGGCTGCGGCGTGCCCCCTCGACCGGGGCGGTTATCGCCGATCGAAATAGTGCATATTTCAACATATCATTGGATATGGCGAGGTGACGGCGCAATGCTGGGTGATGGGGAGGGACCGCCGCACGGCGGGCAGACCGGCTTGTCCCCACCTGTGAAGGCATTGTCATGCGTGCACTGCATTTCCACCCCTTCGGCAGAACTCATCTCCTGTCACTGACCCAGGTACGCGCCCCCGCGTCCTCCGCGGTCCCCGCTGCGGAGGACCGCAGGCCCCCCGATCAGCCCAGGACCGCCTCGGGCCCGCCGGGCGGGACGCACGCCGCCGGTCCGGTTCTCCGGCTGTCCGCCGGTGAGTGCGGACTGCTGCTGATCAGGCTGACCTTCGGGCTGCTGACGGCCGGCCACGGTGCGCAGAAGCTGTTCGGCCTCTTCGGCGGGCCGGGCCTGGCGGCCACCGGCAGAGGCTTCGACGCCCTCGGCTACCACCCCGGCAAGGTCTTCGCCGTGATCGGAGGTCTCTCCGAACTCGCCGGGGGCCTCGGTCTGGCCGTCGGCCTGTTCACTCCGCTGGCGGCCGCGGCCATCATCGGCGTGATGATCAACGCCATGGTGACCGTGAGCGGTGCCAACGGCCTGTGGATCCAGGACAACGGGGTCGAGTACAGCGTCGCCATCTGCATCGTCGTCCTCGCCCTCGCCGCCATCGGCCCGGGCCGGCTGTCCCTCGACCGGTTCTTCCCCTGGCGCGACGGCGGGTGGCTCGCGGCCGCCGTCGCGCTCGGTCTGGGCGGCATCGGTGCCGCGATCGCGCTGAGCATCTGACCACCTGAGCGGCGGGACTGCCGCCATCCGTGTGGAAGCCCGGCCGACGGGGGTGGTTGCCGCCGCCTGGTGCGCGTGGCACGCCGAACGGCGGGACCCGCCCCTCCTACATTTCTCCTGCATTCCGGCCGGAGGACCGCCATGGCCTTGGCCGTGCCCCGCCGGGCGTGGCACCGCCGTCCGGTCGCTCGGTTTCCCTGGGAGAGACGTGCCCCGGTCCCGCATCCGTTCCGCTGTGGCCCTGCCGGTCGCCGACCTGCTCCTCACCACCGGCTGGCTGGCCGGCTGCGGGGACCTGACACCGGCCGGAGACTCCGCCGGCACCCGGCAGCCCGCGCCGGAGGCCGGCCACCGTCCCACGGCCGGACCGCGCCTGCAGGACCCGCCGGAACTGGTCAGCCGCGACGGCCTCCTCAAGGCGGCCATCGTGGTGGAACGCCGCAAGGTGCAGGTCGGCGACCGACATCTGTACGCCACCACCTACAACGGGGCGTACATGCCGCCCACGCTGCGCGTACGGCCCGGCGACCGCATCGACCTGACCATGACCAACCGCATCGCCGACGACACCAACGTGCACACGCACGGTCTGCACGTCTCCCCGCACAGCCCCTCCGACGACGTCTTCGTCGCCATCAGGTACAACCAGTCGTACCACTACTCGTACCGGTTGCCGTTCAACCATCCGACCGGCACGTTCTGGTACCACTCGCACGCGGACATGATGTCCGCGCAGCAGGTCGCCGGCGGCGAGTCGGGGGTCGTCATCGTCGAGGGTCTCCAGCAGCACCTGCCTCCGTCCCTGCGGGGCATCACCGAGCACACCATCGCGCTCAAGGACTTCCAGATCGAGGGCGACTCGATCAAGACGCATCCCCTCAAGATCGGGGATCCCACGAACCGCACCGTCAACGGTCAGCAGAACCCGGTGATCGACATCCGGCCGGGGGAGACCCAGCTCTGGCGGCTCGCCAACATCGGCGCCAACATCTACTACAAGCTCCACCTCCCGGGCTCCCGCTTCCGCGTGATCGCCCAGGACGGCATCCCCGTCCGCAAGGCGTACGACCAGGACACGCTCGTGATCGCGGCCGGGGCGCGGTTCGACGTCCTGGTCCAGGGCGGCAGGCCCGGCACCACGCACCTGGAGACCCTCGAGTACGACACCGGCCCGGCCGGGAACAAGTTCCCCCGAGCCGACCTCGCCACCGTCGTCACCGGTGGCGCGCCCGTGCGCCGCGCCGCCCTGCCGACCGACATCGCCCGGCACGAGGACCTGAGCGACGCGAAGATCGCGGCCCGCAGGACCGTCGTCCTCACGGAGAACAAGGCGGGCACGAAGTTCTACATCAACGGCCGGCTGTACGACCCGCACCGGACCGACTTCACCGGCACCCTCGACACCGTCGAGGAGTGGACCATCCGCAACGACTCCGACGAGACCCACTCCTTCCACATCCACACCAACGACTTCCAGCTGATGAGCATCGACGGGAAGCCCCAGGACCCGGCCCACGGCTGGTACGACACCATCGACGTGCCCGTGCGCGGCAGGGCGGTCATCCGCATGCACTACACCGACTTCACCGGGAAGAGCGTGGTGCACTGCCACATCCTCAACCACGAGGACATGGGGATGATGGCCGTCCTGGACATCGTCGCGCCCCGCGGGGACACGCCCGGCAAGTGACCGCCGCGCGGGGCGGTGGGCCGATGCGGCCGGCCCGGGTAAACGTGGCGGCGGTCGTGGTCCTGACGGGAAGAACCCTGGCTCGCAGCCGGGAGGGCTGGGATGGTGCCCAGCGGGCATGTCCCCGACCTGGCCGGCACCCCGCTGGTGAGCCGGGAGGCCGGTTCCGGAACCCGGGACGCCTTCTCCGCCGCCATGCTCGCCGGAGCGGCGGCGGCCGGCCTCGCCACGCTGATGGCGCTGCGAACCCGGCAGCAGTCCCGCCAACAGCCGCCCACCGCGAAGGCCCAGACCCCGGCGTGACGGCTACGGCGTACTCATCCGATGGCGTACGCCCGGTACACGGTCTCCACCGAACGGTCCCCGGCGGCGTCCGTCACCTCGGAGCGCAGGGCGACGGCGCCGGAGGCCGGGTTGTGGACGGCGGCCTGCCAGGTCGAGCCGGAGTGCTTGACGGTCGCCGCCTGCCAGGTCTTGCCGCCGTCGGCGGACGACCAGACCCGGACGGACTTGGCGGTCACCTTGGTCAGCTTCAGGTCGGGGCCCTGGGAGCCGCGCCCGGCACTGACGTCGACGGTCGTGGTGCTGTTCAGTGCGGCCTGGTTGTGGCTGTTCAGCCCGGTGGGCAGGAAACGGGTCAGGAAGACGGGTGCGACCAGCGACTTGTCCGGGTCGGCCTTGAAGTACCAGTCGAGGGTGGTGCGCGGCGACAGCATGCCGGTGGGGAAGGTGATCCCCGGCCGGTACCGATGGGCGTCGACGGTCAGCCGGTACCAGCCGGCCGAGCGGACGGCACCGGAGAACTCGGCGTCGCCGGTACCCCAGTTGGTCAGGGTCTGCTTCTTGACGGTGGTGCTTCCCTTGGACAGCACCACCGTCTCCTTCGTCAAGTAGGCGCCGGCGACGCCGACGTCGGGGTCGCCGATCAGGGCGTCCGGGATGAAGGTGACGGACCTGTCCCCGAGTATCGGAAGGTCGTGCAGCGGACCCCACACGGCCCGGCCGAAGTACTGGGTGGCGCTCTGGCCCGCCGCCAGCGTCCTGACCTTCGGGAAACCGAAGCCGACGCCCTCGCCGTCGCTCGCGGCGACCTCGTCGCGCGGCTGCCAGGTCCCCGGCGTCACATGGGCGGTGGCGCTGTAGGGCGCGTCGACGTCGCGTACCCGGGCCACCAGGTCGGTCGTGCAGTCGTCGACCTTCGGCGCCGCCTGGAGCGAGGTGTAGTTCTGCGGGCCCATCTGTGTACCGCTGCGGACCGAGAAGTGCACCGTCGCCAGCTTCGACCGCTTGAACGACCCACCGGGCGAGGTCGGAATACCGGTGCTGTTCTTCACGGCGACGTAGCTGTCGTTCCCCGACCACTGCGCCAGGTACCCGAACTGCAGCAGCTTGGAGGAGTTCGGGATGGCGTAGAGGGCTCCCTCGTCGTTCCAGCCGCCGGCGCTGTGGGCGGAAGGCATGTTGCCGGCGCCGGCTGCGCACACCTGCGCGCTGATCCGCGCGGGATCGGTCACGTCGGCGGGCGTGTCGAGCGAGACCTTGACGGCCTTGCCCTTGCGCGCGTCGAGGGTCACCGACTTGCTGCCCGACACCTGTACGACCTGGGCGCCGATGGTGTCGGTGCCCAGCCCGTCCGTGGCGCTCTCGTAGATGTCGGTCATCGCGACGTAGCGCCCCGACGGCAGGCTGAGCCGCTTGCCGGACTTGACGCTGTACGTCTTGGCGGACGGCACCGCGACGACGGTGACCGTCGTCGCGACCTTCCCACCGTGCCGCCCCAGCGTGGTGACGGTCAGCGACCCCGACGCCGCCCGCGCGGAAGCGGCGGAAACGACCAACGGCACCAGCGCGGCCACCCCGACGAAAGCAAGCGATCTCCGTCGCACCATCGTCAACTCCCCCTCGAACCCCCAAAGTCAGCCAATCATAGGTGTGCCACGTACATGACAGGCCAAGGAGTGAGCCCCGCCTGATCAAGCCGTGGCAAAGAAGGATCACGTGTTCACCAGCACCTCAGGACGGTGGCCGACCGCATCGACCGGCATCGCCGACGCCGTGCGGAAGCAGGCACCGTGGCGCCGGCCCACGCGGTGGTCGGCATCGGCGGTGGCTCGTCGGGTGCGAGCGGACTGGGCGAGCGGAGGGCCGGGGATACTGACCCGCATGACGGACTGGCTCATACTCTTCGGCTGTCTGGTGATCGCGTTGACGGCCATGTCGGTCGACGGCATCGGGCGCGCGAATGCCGAAGACGCCCGCCTGGAGGCGTTCGTGGCCGAAGAGCGCCGCAGCGCGGTCGTCGAGCCGGACGCCGTGGAACGACTCGGGCCGGTGGAGTTGGGCTGGCTGAACAGCTCGGGTCTCAGGGGGGTGAAGGAGGGGGCAGTGGCCAGGCTGGTGGCCGATGGGGTGCTGCGCCGGCTGCCGCCCGACGGGCCCGGCCCGCAGCGTTGGGTCGCCCGCGGCACGTTGCCCGAGGACGCCGACGAGTTCGAGCGCGAACTGTGGACCGCGGCGGCACAGAGCCGGGCCCACTCCGTCGGCCGGCGGGGCCACTACTTGTGGGCCCTGCCGGATCCCGTGGGCCTCGCGCGTGCGGCGGAGGCGCGACTGATCAGCGAAGGCTATGCGCGGCAGCCGGGGGAACTCCTTCCCGGCGGCGGGCAGCGGCACCGGGGCCGGTGGTCCATGGCGGCCGCGGCGGTGGCGGTGCCGGTGGTGACCGTACTGGTCGTCGACCATGCCTGGGTCCGAGCCGTGCTGGCGCTGCTCGTCGGCGCGTTCACGCTGGGAGCGGCGTTGAATTCGACCGACTCGATCCTGCCGCGCAGGCTGCCGGCCAGAACCGCCCGAGGGGCACTGGTGCTCCACCTCGCGCGTGAACGGTTCGCGGACCTGAATCCGGCGACGCGGCCGGCGTCGGAGGCGTACGACCCCCGCACGGTACGCATGGCGGTCGCGCTCTTCGGTTCCCCGGTACTCGGACGCATCGACGACGGGCTCCGGTCCGACTGGGACCAGCCGACGACCCATGTTGACGGCCCCGGAGAGTGATCCCGGGCCGTCTTCCGCTGCTCGAACGCGAGGTGCCGGTCAGATCCTGTTGACGACCGTCCACGCGTCGAGCAGCGGGTCGTACGTGAAGCGCCGGGGCTGCGCTGCTTCGTCACCGGCCGCCTTCGCCGGGGTTCGTGCAAGGGCGCGGGCCCGGCCGAGGTCTCCCTCCGGGCAGGGAACAGTGTGGACGTTCCCCTGTCCCTGTCCGCGAGGTGTCTCCTTGGCCGGGACCAGCGCGACGTTCAGTACTGCTCGGTCAGTACTGCTCGGTCTCCGCGAATCCCGCGTCCGCGTCGTCGGCGCCGAAGGTGTCGGCGGCGGCGGTCGGGTTGAATCCGGGCGGGCTGTCCTTCAGGCCGAGGCCCATGCCGGCGAGCTTCTCCTTGACCTCGTCGATCGACTTCGCACCGAAGTTGCGGATGTCGAGCAGGTCGGCCTCGGAACGAGCCAGGAGCTCGCCCACGGAGTGGACGCCCTCGCGCTTGAGGCAGTTGTAGGAGCGGACCGTGAGCTCCAGCTCCTCGATCGGCAGCGCCAGGTCGGCGGCAAGGGCGGCGTCCGTCGGGGACGGGCCCATGTCGATGCCCTCGGCGTCGATGTTCAGCTCGCGGGCGAGACCGAACAGCTC
>NZ_JBHXLU010000071.1:0-63124 GCF_042720695.1 Streptomyces sp. NPDC058457
TCCGTCAGGAGGGTCCGGGCTCCCGCCGTTTCCGGCCCGCTCCCGCCTTCGGCGCAGTGCGGGTCCCCCGTCCGGCCTACCTGTCGCGCCGGTCCGAAAAACATCTCATAGTGTGACAATATGAGTCATTCTCCGTGCGCCCGTACCGTCGTCAGCTGCACCCTGCTGGTGATCGCCCTCGGTGTGGGCGTCACCGCCTGCGGTTCGGACGGCAACCCCCTCGCGGACAAGCCGTACGACGCGGCGGACCAGATCTCCTTCAGCACCCCCACCGGCGCGGGGAAGCGGGCCGACCCCGACAAGCCCCTGGAGGTCGTCGCCAAGAGCGACGAGGACCGCATCACGGACGTCACGGCCCAGGACGCCACCGGTCGCTTCGTGGCGGGCGAACTCGACGCCGACGGCCACCGCTGGCACAGCACCTCCCCGCTGGCCGCCAACGCCCACTACACGGTCCAGATCAGTACCGAGGACCAGGACGGCGCGCCCGGCCGCAAGGTCCTCACCTTCGACACCAGCGTGCCCACCACCCGGCAGCGGCTGAAGGTCACCTTCGGACCGAAGGCGGGCGAGTACGGCGTGGGCCAGCCGGTCACCGCCCAACTCGACCACGAGATCAAGGACAAGGCCCAGCGCGCCGTCGTCGAGCGCGCCCTCAGGGTCGACTCCGTCCCGGCCGTGCAGGGCTCCTGGTACTGGGTGAGCGACAAGGAACTCCACTACCGGCCCAAGGACTACTGGCCCGCCCACGCCACCGTCCAGGTGCACAGCAACCTGGACGGCGTCAGGATCAGCGACCGCCTGTGGGGCGGCGCGGCCAAGCCCCTCAAGCTCACCGTCGGCGACAAGCTCCTCGCCGTCACGGACGCCGCCGCCCACCAGCTGACGGTCTACAGGAACGACAAGGAGATCAACCAGATCCCCGTCACGACCGGCAAGGCGGGCTACGAGACCCGCAACGGCGTCAAGGTCGTCCTGGAGAAGCAGTACTTCGTACGCATGCGCGGCACCACGGTCGGCATCGCCGAGGGCACCTCGGACTCGTACGACCTGCCGGTCTACTACGCCACCCGGGTGACCTGGTCGGGCGAGTACGTCCACGCCGCGCCCTGGTCGGTGGGCTCCCAGGGCTACGAGAACGTCAGCCACGGCTGCACCGGCATGAACACCTCGAACGCCGAGTGGTTCTTCGACACCTTCCACCCGGGTGACCTGGTGAAGGTCGTCAACTCCAACGGCAAGCAGATGGAGAACTTCGGCAACGGCTTCGGCGACTGGAACATCGCCTGGAAGGACTGGCGCAAGGGCAGCGCCCTCACCAACGGCACCCCGGACGGCCCGAAGCCGGAGGACGCGGTGCGTTTGCAGCCGACGTCAGTGTGACGCGCCCCAAAGGGGCGCGGGGCGGTAGTCGATATGCGGCTACCGCCGCGTGGGCGCGAACGGCCCCCACCGGGCCGCACCCGCGCACGACACCCGCGCCCCACCCCCTCCTAGGCGCTCTGCAGCCTCTTCTGCCGCAACAGCGAAGCCAGCGCGCCCGCGAACTCCACCGGCTCCACAGGCAGCGTCACAGCCGCCTCCGCGCGGCTCCACGTGGCGAGCCACGCATCCTGCGGCCGCCCGATCAGCACCAGCGCCGGCGGGCAGTTGAACACCTCGTCCTTGATCTGCCGGCACAGCCCCATGCCCCCCAGCGGCACCGCCTCGCCGTCCAGGACGCACACATCGATGCCGCCCTTGTCCAGCTCGGCGATGACCGCCTCGGGCGTCGCGCACTCCACGAACTCGACGAACGGCACATCGGGAGCCGGCCGCCGGCCGGCGGCGAGCCGTACCTGCTCGCGGGTGTTGGAGTCGTCGCTGTAGACCAGCACCGTGGCGGTCGGCTGCATTGTTCCTCCGAGACGTCAGCGTCGTACGGACAGGACCGATGCGCCGGATGCTACTCCCCTGAACACCTCGTCAACACCTGTTGGAACACCGCTTCGATGGGCCATCCGGGCACTACACAGGGGGCGGACACTCCGAACGGCACCCCCCGGAGTGAGCGCGAGATAAGCGACCGACATAATGTCGGTCGTGGCGACAGCAACGACAGTAGAAACCGGGCACGCGCACCCGTCGGTCAACAGGCCGAACCTCACCAGCGTCGGAACCATCATCTGGCTGAGTTCCGAGCTGATGTTCTTCGCGGCCCTCTTCGCGATGTACTTCACCCTGCGATCGGTGACCGGCGAGGCTCACTGGAAGGAGATGGCGAGTCATCTCAACATCCCCTTCTCGGCGACCAACACCACGATCCTGGTGCTCTCCTCCCTCACCTGCCAGCTCGGCGTCTTCGCCGCCGAGCGCGGGGACGTGAAGAAGCTCCGGGGCTGGTTCATCCTCACCTTCATCATGGGTGCGATCTTCATCGGCGGTCAGATCTACGAGTACACGAGCCTGGTCAAGGAGGACGGGATCTCCCTCTCCTCCGACCCGTACGGTTCGGTGTTCTACCTGACCACCGGTTTCCACGGCATGCACGTGACGGGCGGCCTCATCGCCTTCCTGTTCGTCCTGGGGCGCACCTATGCGGCGAAGAGGTTCACGCACGAGCAGGCGACCGCGGCCATCGTCGTGTCCTACTACTGGCACTTCGTCGACGTCGTCTGGATCGGCCTCTTCGCCACGATCTACCTGATCAAGTAGCCGGGCCGGCACCACGCGCCGTAGAAGCGCATTTTCCAGAAGCATCGACGCAGAAGATCCTGACACCGGGGTAATCCGTGAAAAAGCTCTCCGCACGACGACGCCATCCGTTGGCGGCGGTCGTCGTCCTACTCCTCGCGCTGGCATGCACAGGGGGGCTGTACGCCGCGTTCGCACCCGCGGGCAAGGCGCAGGCCGATGAAACATCCCAGTCCCTGACCATCGAGGAGGGCAAGAAGCTCTACTCGGTCGGCTGCGCCAGCTGCCACGGCACCGGCGGTCAGGGTTCGTCCGACGGACCCAGCCTGGTGGGCGTGGGCGCCGCGGCCGTCGACTTCCAGGTCGGCACCGGCCGTATGCCGGCCGCCACCTCGCAGGGCCCGCAGGTCGTCGCGAAGAAGAACATCTACACCCAGGCCCAGATCGACCAGCTCGCGGCGTACATCGCCTCGCTGGGCGCCGGTCCCGAGGTCCCCACCTCGGAGCAGTACGGCCCGGACGGTGCCGACATCGCCAAGGGTGGCGAGCTCTTCCGCACTAACTGCGCGCAGTGCCACAACTTCGTGGGCTCGGGCGGTGCGCTGACCAAGGGCAAGTTCGCCCCGAGCCTTGAGGGTGTCGACCCGAAGCACATCTACGAGGCCATGCAGACGGGCCCGCAGAACATGCCGTCCTTCCCCGACACCACGCTGACGGAGAAGAACAAGAAGGACATCATCGCGTACCTGAACGCGGTCAACAGCAGCAACACGGAGAACCCCGGCGGTCTCAACCTGGGCGGCCTCGGGCCGGTCAGCGAGGGTCTGTTCGCGTGGATCTTCGGTCTCGGTGCACTGATCGCGGTCGCCGTCTGGGTCGCCGCTCGGACCGCAAAGGCCAAGAAGTCATGAGTAGCCAAGACATTCCAGAAGAGAACCTGCCCGCTGAGCAGGACCACGCTCACGCGCACACCGCCGTGACCGTGGCGGACGAGAAGGATCCGTTCTCGGATCCGGGTCTGCCGCCCCACGAGCACCGGATCCAGGACATCGACGAGCGGGCCGCCAAGCGGTCCGAGCGCGTCGTGGCCATGCTGTTCACGGTGTCGATGCTGGCCACGGTCGGCTTCATCGCCTCCTATGTGACGATCCCGAAAGACAAGTCGATCTTCGTCTTCCCGATCGGTCACATCAGCGCGCTGAACTTCGCGCTGGGCCTGACCCTCGGTGCGGCGCTGTTCTGCATCGGCGCGGGCGCGGTCCACTGGGCCCGCACCCTGATGTCCGACGCGGAGGTCGCCGACGAGCGGCACGCCATCTCGGCCCCGCCGGAGGTCAAGGCCAAGGTCCTGGCCGACTTCAAGCAGGGTGCCAAGGAGTCGGCGATCGGCCGGCGCAAGCTGATCCGCACCACCATGTTCGGCGCGCTGACCCTGGTCCCGCTCTCCGGTGTGGTGCTGCTGCGCGACCTCGGCCCGCTGCCCGGCACCTCGCTGCGCCACACGGCGTGGTCGAAGGGCAAGCTGCTCGTCAACATGAACACCAACGAGCCGCTGCGTCCCTCCGACGTCGCCGTCGGCTCGCTGACCTTCGCCAAGCCCGAGGGCGTCGAGGAGTCCCAGGAGGACTTCCAGAACGTGATGGCGAAGGCGGCCCTGATGATCATCCGGCTGCAGCCGGACAACATCAAGGACAAGCGCGAGCTCGAGTGGTCGCACGAGGGCATCGTCGCCTACTCGAAGATCTGCACCCACGTGGGCTGCCCGATCTCGCTGTACGAGCAGCAGACCCACCACGTGCTCTGCCCGTGCCACCAGTCCACCTTCGACCTCTCCGACGGAGCCCGAGTGATCTTCGGCCCGGCCGGTCACGCCCTGCCGCAGCTGCGCATCGGCGTGAGCGAGGAGGGCTACCTCCAGGCGCTCGGCGACTTCGAGGAGCCCGTCGGGCCTGCCTTCTGGGAGCGCGGATGAGCACTAACGAGAACTCCGAGTCCCGCGAGCGCGGGCAGGCACCGGCCGGCGAGCGTGTCGCCGACTGGGCCGACGGACGGCTCGGGATCTACTCCCTGGCCAAGTCCAACATGCGCAAGATCTTCCCCGACCACTGGTCGTTCATGTTGGGCGAAGTGTGCCTGTACAGCTTCATCATCATCATCCTCACGGGTGTGTACCTGACGCTGTTCTTCCACCCGTCGATGAACGAGGTGGTGTACCACGGCAGCTACGTCCCGCTCCAGGGACAGCTGATGTCCGAGGCGTTCAACTCGACCCTGCACATCTCCTTCGACGTGCGCGGTGGTCTGCTCATCCGGCAGATCCACCACTGGGCCGCGCTGATCTTCCTCGCCGGCATGTTCGTGCACATGATGCGCGTGTTCTTCACGGGCGCGTTCCGCAAGCCGCGTGAGATCAACTGGCTGTTCGGCTTCCTGCTGTTCGTCCTGGGCATGTTCACCGGCTTCACCGGTTACTCGCTCCCGGACGACCTGCTCTCCGGCACGGGTGTCCGCTTCACCGAGGGCGCCATCCTGTCGATGCCGATCGTCGGCACGTACATCTCCTTCTTCCTCTTCGGCGGGCAGTTCCCCGGCCACGACTTCGTGGCGCGGTTCTACTCGATCCACATCCTGCTGCTGCCGGGCATCATGCTCGGCCTGGTGGTGGGCCACCTGATCCTGGTCTTCTACCACAAGCACACGCAGTTCGCGGGTCCCGGAAAGACCGAGAAGAACGTCGTCGGCATGCCGCTGCTGCCGGTCTACATGGCCAAGGCCGGAGGCTTCTTCTTCCTGGTCTTCGGTGTCATCGCGGCCATCGCGGCGACCACCCAGATCAACCCGATCTGGGCCATGGGCCCCTACCGTCCGGACCAGGTGTCCACCGGCGCCCAGCCCGACTGGTACATGGGCTTCGCCGAGGGTCTGATCCGGTACATGCCCGGCTGGGAGATCAACTTCTGGGGCCACACCCTGGTCCTGGGCGTGTTCATCCCGCTGGTCCTGTTCGGGCTGGTGCTGGGCGCGATCGCGCTCTACCCGTTCATCGAGTCCTGGGTCACCGGAGACAAGAGCGAGCACCACATCCTGGACCGCCCGCGCAACGCCCCGACCCGTACCGGGTTCGGTGTCGCCTGGGTGACCGTGTACATGATCGGCCTGATCGGTGGTGGCAACGACCTCATCGCCACCCACTTCCATCTGTCGATCAACGACGTGACCTGGTTCGTCCGGATCTTCTTCTTCGCCGGACCGGTGATCGCGTTCATCGTGACCAAGCGCATCTGCCTCGGCCTGCAGCGCCGGGACCGCGAGAAGGTGCTGCACGGCCGCGAGACCGGCATCATCAAGCGGCTGCCGCACGGTGAGTTCATCGAGGTCCACGAGCCGCTCTCGCAGGAGCAGCTGCACACCCTCACGGCGCACCACCAGTACGAGCCGGCCCAGGTCGGCCCGGCGGTCGACGAGAACGGTGTCGAACGCAAGATCAAGGGGTCCGAGAAGCTCCGCGCCAAGCTGAGCAACGCCTACTACGGCGAGGACAACCAGATCCCGAAGCCGACCGTAGAGGAGTACAAGGAGATCACGAGCGGCCACGGCCACCACTGATCCACCGCGTCGCCACGCCACAGCCGAAGGGCCCCCGTCCGTACACCGGACGGGGGCCCTTCGCGGTGCCCGGAGCTGGATAGGGTAGGCCATGAGACCTTCATTTCGTGTACGACGATCAGGAGCGGCCTTATGAGCGCTGTGACCCCCGCTGGAGGCGACACCGCGGCGGGCCGTTCCTGGCCCGAGGTACTGAACGCGCTGCTGTACGGCCAGGACCAGAACGCCGACGCGACGGCCTGGGCGATGGACCAGATCATGCGCGGCCAGGCGACCGACGCCCAGATCGCGGGCTTCGTCGTCGCCCTGCGCGCCAAGGGCGAGACGGTCGAGGAGATCAACGGCCTCGTCCGCACGATGTACGAGCACGCCAACGTCATCGAGGTGCCGGGCCGCACCGTCGACATCGTCGGCACCGGCGGTGACGGCGCGAAGACGGTGAACATCTCCACGATGTCGGCGCTGGTGGTGGCCGGCACCGGGGCGAAGGTCGTCAAGCACGGCAACCGCGCGGCCTCCTCCGCGTCCGGGGCCTCGGACGTCCTGGAGAAGCTGGGCGTCAACCTCGACCTGACCCCGCAGCGGGTCGCCGAGGTCGCCGAGGAAGCCGGCATCACCTTCTGCTTCGCCATCAAGTTCCACCCGGCGCTGCGCCATGCGGGCGCCGCACGCGGCCAGCTGGGCATCCGCACGGTCTTCAACATCCTCGGCCCGCTGACCAACCCCGCGAAGGTCCGGTCCCAGGCGGTCGGCGTCGCGGACCCGCGCATGGCCCCGGTGGTCGCGGCCGTCTTCGCGGAGCGCGGCAACTCCTCCCTGGTCTTCCGCGGCGACGACGGCCTCGACGAGCTGACGACGACCGCCACGTCCCACGTCTGGATCGTCCGCGACGGCAAGGTCACGGAGGAGACCTTCGATCCCCGTGACGCGGGCATCGGCCTGGTCCCCGTGGAGGCGCTGCGGGGCGGCGACCCGTCGTACAACGCGGAGGTCGCCCGCAGGCTGCTGGACGGCGAGCAGGGGCCGGTACGGGACGCGGTGCTGCTCAATTCGGCGGCGGCCCTGGTGGCCCTGGACCCCGGCACGGGGACGCTGGCCGAACAGCTCCGCACGGGCATGGCCAAGGCGGCGGACTCGATCGACTCGGGCGCCGCCAAGCGGGCGCTGGAGCGCTGGGCGGCGGCGACGAACAGGTAGGGGCGGCGCGGTCAGGGGGCTGGGGCGTGGTACGGCACCGCCGGACCACGCCGTCGTGGCCGACCGCCGTTGTGGCGGAGAAGAACGTGAGCGGCGGTGCCTGATGTTCCACAGGCCGACCGCCGTTGCGGCGGAGAAGAACGTGAGCGGCGGTGCCCGATGCTCCACGGGCACTGCTGCTCTGCACGACGCGTCCATTCCGCTCGGACACGGCCGCGTTCCGCTCGGGCGCGGCCGCGGGGACGGCCGTTCCGCTCGGGCACGGCCGCGGGCGCGGCCGTTCCGCTCGGGCACGGCCGTTCTTCAAGTGCGCGGCCGTCTCGCTCGGGAACCGTCGGCGCTCCCTGTTTCCGCCGCGTCCCCCACCAGCCTCTTCCGCTGGTCGGTCATGTTTCTCCGCCGCAACGGCGAGCAACCACACACGGCCGTCCCGGCGGTGCCGAGTCGGCGTCGGCCCCCGTCCCTGTCCCGTCATCCGGACAGGAGTTGCGCGTCGGCGATCACTTCACTTACGTTTCTTCCCAGGTCATGAGTGACAGTCATGAGGCCCCGGCCGACTGTCCGGCAACCCTCCGTCCGTGGCGGGGTGCCCCGGGTGAAGACCAGGCTGTAGGCAGTGAGGTCTACGGCAAGCGCGGACCCCTCGTACACCAGGGGTCCTGGTCGTCGAGGAGTCTTCCGTGAGCAAGCGAATGCGATAGGGCCGCAGAGCCCCGCCTCCGCATCCCCTTTTCCTTTTTCTCCGTGCTGGAGCCGCGGTCGTCCGCGCGCTCGCACGGCGATTTCGCCTTGCCTCTCACGGGAGTTCCGCCATGTCCGTCTCCACCGTTGCCTCCGCCCAGCCTCTCTGTGCCCAGCTGCCCGTTCTGGGCAGGGATGTCACCGTCCCGCTGGTCACCGGCGGCGAGGTCGCCTACGCCGCCCTCGACTACGCCGCCAGCGCCCCGGCCCTGCAGCGGGTCTGGGACGACGTGGCGGCGTACGCCCCCTACTACGGCAGCGTCCACCGGGGCGCCGGCTACCTCTCCCAGCTCTCCACCGACCTCTTCGAGAACGCCCGGAAGACCGTCGCCGAGTTCCTCGACTGCCGCCCCGACGACCAGCTGATCTTCACCCGCTCCACCACCGACTCCCTCAACCTGCTCGCCGCCGCCGTCCCCGCCGACTGCCAGGTCTTCGTCTTCGAGACCGAGCACCACGCGAGCCTGCTCCCCTGGAAGGACGCCCGGGTCACCTACCTCAACGCGCCCCGCACCCCGCGGCAGGCCGTCGAGACCCTGGAGCGCGCCCTCGCCGACCGCACTGTGTCCGACAAGGAGGGGTACGGCCCGGCCCTGGTCTGCGTCACCGGCGCCTCCAACGTCACCGGCGAGCTGTGGCCGGTCCGCGAGCTGGCGGCCGCCGCGCACGCGCACGGCGCCCGGATCGTCCTGGACGCCGCCCAGCTGGCCCCGCACCACCCCGTGTCCGTCCGGGACCTGGACGTCGACTGGGTCGCCTTCTCCGGCCACAAGCTGTACGCCCCCTTCGGCTCCGGCGTCCTGGCCGGCCGCGCCGACTGGCTCCAGGCGGCCGAGCCCTACCTCGCGGGCGGCGGCGCCAGCCGCAAGGTCACCCGGCGCGAGGACGGGGGAGTGGCCGTGGAGTGGCACGAGAGCGCGGCGCGGCACGAGGCGGGCTCCCCGAACGTCATCGGCGCCTACTCCATCGCCTCCGCCTGCAAGGCACTCACCGAGGCCGGCTTCGACACGCTCGTCGCCCGCGAGCAGCACCTGATCGAGAAGGTGCGGGCGGGACTGGCCGAGGTTCCCGAGGTCCGGGTCCTCTCCCTCTTCGGCGACGACGCCCCGCGCGTCGGAGTGATCAGCTTCGTGGTGGACGGCTGGAACAGCTCCCACTTCGCCGCCGCCCTCTCCGCCGAGTACGGCATCGGCGTCCGCGACGGCCTCTTCTGCGCCCACCCCCTGGTCAGGACGCTGCTGGGCTCCGACCCCCAGACCCAGGGCGAGTGCGGGGCGCCGGAGGCGGCACCGGGCGAGAAGTCCCTCAACGCCATCCGGGTGAGCTTCGGCGCGGGGACGCCGGACGAGCACGTCGAACGGTTCGTGACCGCCGTCAAGGAGCTGGTCCGCGATGGCGCGAAGTGGAACTACCGTACGGAGGAAGGCCGCTGCGTACCGGCCGTCTGACGGACTGACGTCCAGCCGCGCGTATACGCTCCCCTCAGCAGCTGTACGGAGGGCAGGGGGAGCACGGGGTGCAGGAGCTGCGGGAGAGCGACCCGCGGACCATCGGTCCCTACGAGGTCCGGGGCAGACTCGGATCCGGAGGCATGGGTGAGGTCTATCTCGCCGAGGCGCGGGGCGGGTTGCGGCTCGCGGTGAAGGTGGTGCGCGCCGAGCACGCGGAGGACCGCACCTTCCGGGCCCGGTTCCGGCACGAGGTGCGGGCCGCGCAGACCGTCGGCGGGGCGGGCACGTACACCGCGCGGGTCGTGGACGCGGACACCGAGGCCGTACGGCCGTGGATGGCCACCGAGTACGTGGACGGGCCCAACCTGCGGGACGCGATCCTCGACGGCGGCCCGCTGTCCGGCGACGCGGCACGACTGCTCGCGGCCGCGCTCGGCGAGGCGCTGGCCGCGATCCACGCCAAGGGGCTGGTGCACCGGGACCTGAAGCCCTCCAACATCCTGCTGGCGCCGGACGGCCCCAGGGTCATCGACTTCGGGATCGTCCGGGCCCTGGAAGGGACGGCGCTGACCCGGACCGGGGTGATCGTCGGGTCGGTCGGCTATGTCTCGCCCGAGCAGATCCGCAACGGCGCCCACGTGGGGCCGGCCAGTGACGTCTTCTCGCTGGGCGCGGTCCTCGCCTACGCCGCCGGCGGGCGGGAGCCCTTCGGCGAGGGACAGGACTCGGTCGTCCTGCTGCGGATCCTGACCGGGGACGTCGACCTGTCCGCCGTACCGAAGGACCAGCTGCCGCTGGTGGAGGCGTGTCTGCGGGACGACCCCGGCACCCGGCCGACGCCCGCGGACGTGGTCGCGGCGGCGGAGCACACGGCGGGCAGCCTGCGCGAGGGGCTGCGGGCGGGGTGGTACACCGGCGGGCCCCCGACGGAGCCCGGCACCGCGGACAGTGGTGCGCGCTGGATGCCGGAGCACGGCTCGGGGGAGCGGGACAGCCGGGTCGAGTACATGGCTCCGGTGACGGTCACGGACGCTCCCGCGGCCACGCCGGACCCCGCCGCACCCTCCCGGCGACGGCTGCTGGCCGCCCTGACGGGCGGTACGGCGGTCGTGGCGGGCGGGGGCGTCGGCGGGTGGCTGTGGTCGCGGGGCTCCTCGGGGAGCACGGGCCGGTCGGTGGGGGGAGCGAAGGGCGGCACGGTCTCGTCGGGCCCGCCCGGGGTGGGCTGGCAGTACCAGGTCCAGGGACTCGGCGGGCAGCGCGGGCCGTGTGCGGCGGTGTCGCCCGACGGGGACCTGGTGTACGTCGGCGGAGCGGACGGCTCGCTGCACGCCGTGGACCTGAACGGAGGTGCCGTCTGGCACACCGCGCTGGGCGGCCCGGTCCTGCCCCCGCTCGCCACCGCCGACGGCGTGTACTGCCTGCTGTACGACAACCGGGAGGGCGCCACGAAACTCTGCGCGCTCGACCGGGACGGCCGGGTGCGCTGGACCGCGCCGGTCGCCGGGAACAGCCAGATTCCGGTGGCCGCGGGCGACCTGGTCCTGGTGTCGTACGGCCCCACGTCGGAGGCCGGCGGAGTGCGCGCGTACGCCCCCGACGGCAGCGAGGCCTGGCGCACGGCGACCGGGCCGGCGCCCACCAGCGAGCCCATGGTCGCGGACGGGATGGTCTACGTCGGCACGTTCGGGGACCAGGTACTGGCCCTGGACGCGAAGAGCGGCAAGCGGCTGTGGGCGACGGCCGCCGGCAGCGACACCGGCCGGCCCACGCAGGTCGGGGACGTCCTGGTGGTCGGGTCGGGCGGCGAGCAGATGCTGCACGGCATCAGCCGGGCGGGCAAGGAGCTCTGGCACAAGTCGGGCAACGAGCTGCCGGGCGGCGGCCGTTACTTCACGAGCGTGGCGTTCGGCGGTCTGGCGGTCACCGCCAGCTCCTACGAGCTGTTCGCCCTGGATCCCGCCGACGGATCGAAGGCGTGGAGCCTCCTGCTCTCCGGCGAGGGCAACCAGTACAGCGATCCCACGGTCGCGGGCGACACCCTCTACGTACGCCAGGGCTCGACGCTCTTCGGCGTGAACCGCCGGGGTGCGCGCACCTGGCGGCAGCGCGTCGAGGGCGGGGCGTCGACCGGGACCCAGAGCCCGGTCGTCCGCGACGGCCGGATCTACGTCGCGACCGCCGACGGCATCACCGTCCTCACCCTCAGGGCCTAGCTGTCCAGGCCGATCGCGAACGCCGCTTCCAGGTCGTGCTGGGAGTACGTGCGGAACGCGACGTGCGTGTCCGTGGCCTCCACGCCGGGGATCTTGCTGATGGAGCCGGGGATGACCTCGGCCAGGTCCTCGTGCTGCTTCACCCGGACCATGGCGATCAGGTCGTACGTACCGGTGACGGAGAAGACCTCGCTGACGCTCTCCAGCGCGGCGATCCGTTCCGCGATCTCGGGGATCCGGTCCACGCTGGTCTTGATGAGGACGATCGCGGTGATCACGGCTGGTTCTCTCCCTCGGGTGCCGGAGCTGGGGCGGTTCTCACTTTAGTCGTACGGCCGTACCGCACCCACGCGTAGCCGAAGCCCAGTCCGAAGCCGACCAGGTGGGCGAGGTAGGCCACGCCGGGTCCTGAGGGGGCCTGGTTCAGGGCCAGCCACTGCAGGGCCGCCCAGAAGGGGAGGACCACCCAGGCCGGGAAGCGGAGCGGGAGGAAGAAGAGGAAGGGCAGGAGACTGGTCACGCGGGCGCTGGGGAACAGGTACAGGAACGCGCCGAGGACCCCCGAGATCGCCCCGGACGCCCCCACCAGCGACTGCGGGGACGTGGCGTTGGCGGCCGCGTAGCCGAGCAGCGCGAGGTAGCCGCAGCCGATGTAGAAGAGCGTGAACTCCACGCGGCCCATGCGTTCCTCGGTCATCGCCCCGAAGACGAAGAGGAAGAGCATGTTGCCGAGCAGGTGCACCCAGCTGCCGTGGATGAACAGCGCCGTGGCCGGGGTGAGCGCCTCCCGGGCCGGACCGTCGAACAGGTCGGCGGGGACCACCCCCCAGTGCCGGAAATACGCCCGCTGCGCGGCCGTCAGGGCCTCCCCGGTGCCGTAGGACGGGGTGAGACCGGAGGCGGGGCCGAGCACGAAGATCAGGCAGCACACGGCGATCAGGGTGTACGTCATGGGCGCGGACGTGCCCCTCAGGCTCCGCAGGGTCCGGGCGGCCGTCGTGTTCCAGTTGCCGATCATGGACATAGAGCATGGCGTAACGGGATGCACCGGTGCAGATCGCCTCGCCGCCGCAGATGGGGCGGCATCGAGTACCCGCCAGGCCGTAGGGTTACGAGCCACACGCGTCGGGACGGCGCGTCACGGACACTAGAAGGAAGCGAACAAGCCACGATGACGGTTCCCCTGCCGACCGCCACGACGCGGTGGCGCTGCACCCTCTGCGGCAACCTCACCCGCTTCGACGTGACCCGCTCGTCGAAGGTGGTCGAGTACGTGCACCTCGACCTGGCCGGTGAGCCCAGGGTCGAGGAGCGCGAGGTGGTCAGTGAGACCATCGAGTCGGTGCGCTGCCGCTGGTGCAACGCGGTGGACCAGGTGGAACTCGTGGACAGGCCGGGCGCCGACTCCTGAGACCGGGAGCCGGCCCCGTACAGGTGATGGGGTGTGACGGATGGTGGAGACCACAGGCGGGGGGCCGGGCGACGGCACCGCCGAGGTGCTTGACCGTCCGTTGCCCGACGGCGTGCGACGGCGTGTCGTGCAGATCGTGTCGGACGGGTTCGGCGGGCTGACCGTCGCCGAACTCCCTGCACAGCTACGACAGTACGCCCGTTTCGCCCCGAATCGTCGGGCCAAGTTCGCCGGGAACGCGATGGCGGCCGCGCTGGAGACGGACACCCTCTTCCGGCAGCGGATCGGGGAGAAGCTGAGAGAGGCCCAGCCGGAACTGGCCGGCGCCCTGGACTCCGGCTCCCCGCCCCCGGCCGCGGACCCGCTCGATGTGGCGGCCGCGGCCTATGTACTGCGCCCCACGGGCTGGGTGAAGCTGGTGGCGGCGGCCGGCGAGGAGGCCCAGCGGGCCGACGCCGAGCGGGCCGACGAGGAGAGCCGGGCCGAGCTGGAGCGGCTGCGCGAGGAGCTGGACCGGGCCCGGGAGCTGACCCGTGCCGAGACGGAGCGGCTGCGCGCCGAGCTGGACGCGGCCAAGAAGGAAGCGGAATCGCTTCATCGCAAGCTGCGGGCCGCACTGAGTGACGTCAAGCGCGGTGAGGCCGCCCTGCGCAAGCTGCAGGCCGAGATGGAGGCCGGGCGGACCGAGGGGCAGGCCCAGGTGTCCGCCGCCGAGAGTGAGAGCCGGCGGCTCAAGGCCCGGCTCGGTGAGGTCGAGGCGGCCCTGGAGGCAAGCCGCCGGGCCGCCCGCGAGGGGCGCAGCGTCGAGGACATGCGGCTGCGGCTGCTGCTCGACACCGTCCTCGACGCGGCCCAGGGGCTGCGCCGGGAGCTGGCCCTGCCGCCGGTGTCGATGCGGCCCGCCGAGACCGTGGATGCGGTCGAACCGGGACGAATGACCCCGAAGGACATCGCGGCGCGCGCGCTGTCCGAGAACGACCCGGCCATCCTCAACCAGCTGCTCGCCCTTCCCCAGGTGCACTTGGTCGTCGACGGCTACAACGTGACCAAGACCGGCTATCCGCAGATGCCGCTGGAGAAGCAGCGGCTGCGGCTGCTCGGCCAGCTCTCCCAGCTCGCCGCCCAGACCGGCGCCGAGGTCACCTGTGTCTTCGACGGCGCCGAGCTGGCCGCGCCGGTGCTGCTCGCCCCGCCGCGCGGCGTCCGCGTCCTCTTCTCCAAGCCCGGCGTCACGGCCGACGAGTTGATCCGTCAGCTGGTGCGCGCCGAGCCGCCGGGCCGCCCGGTGATCGTCGCCTCGACCGACCGCGAGGTCGCCGACGGGGTCGCGAAGGCGGGTGCCCGTCCGGTGGCTTCTGCGATGCTTCTGAAGCGACTGTCCTGAACGTTCAATCCGCATATGCAATGCCCGAATTGACCGAACCGTCACGCAACGTAGCGTCAATCGCGCATTACTGCTCGTGAGTTATATGCAAAGAGTGCGTTGCGTGACCACTTTTTTGGCTGCTGGGTTTGAACTGATCACAGGTAGGTCACTAGGGTCTGGCCTCGAACCTCCACACGGGTGATCACTCAAACGAAGGAGCCCGTCTCCGTGGCGTCCCATCGTCGACCCAAGCAGCCGAGCCGTGCGCGCGTGACCGTGCTCACCACCGCGGCAGCCGCCGCCGTAGTCCTCAGTGCCAACGCCGCCAACGCGGCGCCCAGCGAGAAGCTGAGCAAGGGCGAGGTCAAGGCGAAGGTCGACAAGCTCTACGAGGAGGCCGAGCAGGCCACCGAGAAGCTCGACGGGGCCAAGGACAAGCAGCAGAAGCTCCAGAAGGAAATATCCACGATCCAGGACAACGTGGCCCGTGGTCAGGAGGAGCTCAACAAGCTGCGGGACAGCCTCGGTTCGCTGGCCACCGCGCAGTACCGCTCCGGCGGCATCGACCCGTCGGTCCAGCTCTTCCTCTCGTCCGACCCGGACGACTACCTCGACAAGGCGTCCACGCTCGACCAGTTGAGCAGCCAGCAGGTCGAGGCCCTGAAGAAGATTCAGGACAAACAGCGCGAACTCGCCCAGGAGCGGGCAGAGGCCTCCGACAAGCTCAAGGACCTCTCCGCCACCCGCACCGAGCTGGCCAAGCAGAAGAGCGCCGTCCAGTCGAAGCTCGCCGACGCGCAGAAGCTCCTGAACACCCTGACGGCCAAGGAGAAGGCCGCCCTCGACGCCGAGCAGGCCCAGGCCGCCAGCCGCGCCTCCTCGCGCGTGGACCTCGGCAACACGGGCTCCGCCTCCAGCCGGGCCGCCGCCGCCTTCGCCGCCGCACAGTCCGTGATCGGCTCGCCGTACGTCTACGGCGCCTCCGGCCCGTCCTCCTTCGACTGCTCGGGCCTGACCTCCTGGGCCTACGCCCAGGCCGGCGTCACCATCCCGCGCACCTCCGAGGCGCAGGCCAACGCCGGCACCCGCATCTACAGCGAGAGCGACCTCAAGGTCGGCGACCTGGTCATCTTCTACGGCGACTACCACCACGTCGGCCTGTACGCCGGCAACGGCCAGGTGCTGCACGCCCCGCACACCGGCGCCGTCGTCCGCTACGAGTCGATCAGCGACATGACCTTCGAGTTCGGCGTCCGGATCTGATCTGACCCCACCGGGTTACGCCGACACCCGTACGGCCGAAGATCAACTTGCCGTGGCGCCCGAACGGGCGAATCACGGCAACCGGAACTGACTCCACGCCCCGCCGGTGACCTGCGTCAGCGGCGGGGCGTCGCGTTTGCGTGGCCGTGGAGGTCTTTGGCCGGGGTGCGGTCGCGCGGCTACTGTCGGGCGCGTTTCCTCCGGCGCCCGGGCACCCCCGTCCCCCGCGCCGGGGGAAGCGGTACCTGTCCGCCAGCAGAAGGACCGCCGTGGGGTCTCATCGCCGTCTCGCACCGTCCGGGTTCAACCGGGGCGCCGGTGCCGCTCTCTGCGTACTGTCGGCCGCGGCAGCCGCGCTCGGTGCCGTACCGGCGAGCGCCGCGCCGCACGCCGACACCCGTGCCGAGGTGGACCGGCTGTACCAGCAGGCTGAGGAGGCGACCGAGGCCTACGACAAGGCCGACGAGCGGGCCGGCGCGCTGCGCCGCGAGGTGCACGACTCCCAGGACCGCATCGCCCGCCAGCAGCAGCGCATCAACACCATGCGGGAGGCGCTCGGTTCGCTCGCCGGCGCCCAGTACCGCTCCGGCGGCATCGACCCCACCGTGGCCCTGCTGTTCTCCGACGACCCCCAGGACTACCTCGACCGGGCCTCCCTCATCGACCGCATCGACGTCCGCCAGGCCGGGCAGCTCCGGCAGCTCCGGGCAGCGATGCGCGAACTCGCCCAGGAGCGCTCCGAGGCGGCCGGGAAGCTCGCCGAACTGGAGCACAGCCGCCGGGCGGTCGCCTCCCACAAGGCCGTCGTGGAGAACAAGCTCGCCAAGGCCCGGCAGCTCCTCAACGCGATGCCCGCCGCCGACCGCGCCGCCTTCGAGCACGCCTCCCGCGGCGACGGCCGGGCCGACCTGCCCGACCTCTCCGGCGTCGCCGCCCCCGACGGCCGCGCCGCCGCCGCGATCGCCGCCGCCCGCTCCGCCCTCGGCAAGCCGTACGTCTGGGGGGCCAGCGGCCCCTCCGGCTTCGACTGCTCGGGCCTGATGCAGTGGTCGTACGCGCACGCCGGGATCCACCTCCCGCGCACCTCGCAGGAGCAGCGCTACGCCGGCCACCAGGTCCCGCTCTCCCAGGCGCAACCCGGTGACCTGGTCGTCTACCGCTCCGACGCCAGCCATGTGGCCATGTACGTCGGGAACGGCCAGGTCATCCACGCCCCCTACCCGGGCGCCCCGGTCCGCTACGACCCGGTCGGAATGATGCCCGTCTCCTCCGTCACCCGGCCCTGACTTCCGGGCCCCGACCCGTACGATCGGAAAGTGGCTGGTCGTGGACGGGCGTGGCGCTCAGGAGCGGTGGGGCTGTGTCTGCTGCTCCTGCCGTTGGTCGGATGCGGCGGCGGGCAGTCGTCGACCGGCACGGCGATGGCCGCCGTGCAGCAGGTCCTGGACCGCCGCGCGGCCGCGGTCCTCGGCCACGACGAGAAGGCGTACGCCGAGACCGGTACCCGGAGCTCGTACGCGAACCTGCGGGCCGTACCGCTCGCCGACTGGAGCTACCGGCTGACCGCCCTCCACCCCGACGGCGCCGGAGCCACCGCCGACGCGCAGCTCAGCTACCGGATCGAGGGCTACGACAAGGCGCCGGTCACGGCGGACCGGACGCTGACGCTCAGCCGTACCGCCGACGGACAGTGGTATGTCACATACGACAGGCCCGCCAAGAAGTCCGCGCAGCAACTCTGGGACCAGGGCAAGGTCACCGCCCTCAAGAGCACCCACGCCCTCGTCCTCGGCGTCGGCCAGTCCGGGGCCACGCTGCGCGGCTACGCCCGGCTCGCCGACACCGCCGTCCCCGAGGTCTCCAAGGCCTGGGGCACGGACTGGACCCGGCGGGTGGTGCTGCTCGTACCCGGGTCGCTGAACGGGATGGCCGGCCTGCTGGGCGCCCCCGCCTCCAACTACCGGGGCATCGCCGCCGTCACCACCGGCGAGGCGGGCGGCTCGGGCCGGACGCCCGCGGACCGGGTCATCCTCAACCCGGAGGCGTACGCCGGCCTCGGCCCGGTCGGCAGGCAGGTCGTCCTCACCCACGAGACCACCCACGTGGCCACCCGCGCCCACACCACGGCCGCCACCCCGCTCTGGCTCTCCGAGGGCTACGCCGACTGGATCGGCTACCTCGACACCGGCCGCACGCCCACCGAGGCCGCGCCGGAACTCGCCCGTGCCGTCGAGGCCGGAGACGTCCCGGAGAACCTCCCGGCGGACAAGGACTTCGGCTTCACCGACGACCCCACCAAACTGGCCCAGGCATACGAGGGCGGCTGGCTGGCCTGCCGGATGATCGCCGGCCACTGGGGTGAGGAGAAGCTCGGCGCCTTCTACCGGGCCGTCGGCGCGCACAAGGAGCGGGCGGGCGCGGTCGAGGACGCCCTGAAGACCGAACTAGGGACGACCCTGCCGGACTTCACCGCCCGCTGGCGCGACTACCTGACGGCTCAGGTCGGCGACTGAGCCGGCCGCGCGATCGGCTCCGTAGGCCGGGCCCGCTCGGCACCCTGCTCCGCTCCCCGGCGGTGCTGCCGTTCCGGGCTCAGGAGGAGACCGGAGTCTCCTTCGTGCGGGTGGTCTGAGCGGGGAAGGGGGCGACGGCGGTCTCGGTCACCGTGGCGCGCCACAGCACGCGGGCCGCCGTGACCGTCGCCGCGAGCAGGAGGCCGTTGCGCAGGACCAGCAGGGTGATGCCGTACCAGTCGCTCACCACGACGTGCGAGAAGCCGACCGGGAACTCCAGGACCGTCACGAAGGCCGCCAGGAGGAGCAGCACCGCGGGCAGGGTCATGCGGCTGGCGCGGAAGCAGAGGCAGACGGCGGCCAGGCCCACCAGCCACACCATGTACTGCGGGCTGATCACCCGGCTGGTGACCGTGAACATCAGGACGGCGGTGAAGGCGGCGTCCGCGAGGGTGTGGGACCGGAAGCGGACCGCCGACAGCCGCCACAGCAGCAGCCAGCCGAACGCGAGCGCGGTGAGCAGCAGGGCCGCCGTGCTCACCGCCTTCACGTCCGGGCCGAGGAACTCGATCGAGCCGTAGTTCAGCAGCACCTCGCCGTGCCAGCCGTAGTGCCGGGCGATGTGGAAGACCAGCCCACCCAGCGACTCCACCTCGGTGCCCCGGTCCCGCTGGAAGGTCAGGAAGGCGAACGCGCCCGGCATGGCCACCGCGAGCAGTGCGCCGACCGCGCCCGCCGTGACCGCCGCCGACGCCCAGGCCCGCCGCCGTACGGCACCCACGAGCAGCAGCGCCGGCCACACCTTGACCATCGCGCCGAAGCCGGCGAGGGCGCCCATGAGCCGGGGGTGCCGGGCCCCGGCGAGCAGCGCGGCGACGGCGACGGCGGTGACCATCAGGTCGTAGCGGGAGTAGACGGTCGGGCCGAGCAGCGGGACGCCGAGCACCCAGACCGAGGCACCGCGCAGGGTGCGGCCGGGGCGCAGGCCGGCGTAGAGGAGGAGCGCCAGGACCACCAGGTCGGCCAGGCAGGCCAGGACGAAGAAGGCGGTCGGGTAGTCCAGGAAGGGCAGCAGCGCGGGGGAGAGGATCGCCAGGGCGGCCGCGGGCGGGTACTGCCAGGTGACGTCGTCCAGTGGGAACGTTCCGTGCCGCAGGACCTCGTACCAGCCCTGGTAGATGACGGACACGTCGGTGGTGACGTCCGCGCCGGGGAACACGAGCACCTTCAGGACGAACAGCAGCAGTACCAGCCGGGTGGCACCCCAGGTGAACAGCAGCAACACCAGGGCACGCCGCACGCCCGTCCTGTCCACCTGAGCCCCTGTCCGTCGGCATCGCCGTGTCGAGTGGGCCACATGATCTCCCGGCGTCCTGTGCGGGGGCCATGAAGCACGGCCGAACACACTGTGCAGGTAGGGTCGGCGCCGATGGACAAGACCCTCGTCGTGACCAATGACTTCCCGCCCCGGCCGGGCGGCATCCAGGCGTTCCTGCACAACATGGCCCTGCGGCTGGACCCGGAGCGGCTCGTCGTCTACGCGTCCACGTGGAAGCGGGGCCGGGAGGGCGCCGAGGCCACCGCCGCGTTCGACGCGGAGCAGCCCTTCACCGTCGTACGCGACCGTACGACGATGCTGCTGCCGACGCCCGGGGCGACCCGGACGGCGGTCGGGCTGCTGCGGGAGCACGGGTGTACGTCCGTGTGGTTCGGGGCGGCGGCTCCGCTCGGGCTGATGGCGCCGGCGCTGCGGAAGGCCGGGGCGGAGCGGCTGGTCGCCACGACCCACGGGCACGAGGCCGGCTGGGCGCAGCTGCCCGCGGCCCGGCAGCTGCTCGGGCGGATCGGGGACGCGACCGACACGATCACCTATCTCGGCGAGTACACGCGGTCCCGGATCGCGACCGCGCTGAGCGCCGGGGCGGCGGGGCGGATGGTGCAGTTGCCGCCGGGGGTGGACGAGAAGACCTTCCATCCCGGTTCCGGGGGCGCCGAGGTGCGGGCGCGGCTGGGGCTGAGCGAGCGGCCGGTGGTCGTGTGCGTGTCGCGGCTGGTGCCGCGCAAGGGGCAGGACACGCTGATCCTCGCGATGCCGCTGATCCTGGCCGCCGAGCCGGACGCGGTGCTGCTGATCGTGGGCGGCGGGCCGTACGAGAAGGAGCTGCGGCGGCTGGTGCGGGAGACCGGGGTCGAGGCGTCGGTGCGGTTCACGGGGGCGGTGCCGTGGGCCGAGCTGCCCGCGCACTTCGGCGCGGGTGACGTGTTCGCCATGCCGTGCCGGACCCGGCGGGGCGGGCTGGACGTGGAGGGGCTCGGGATCGTGTACCTGGAGGCCTCGGCGACCGGGCTGCCGGTGGTGGCGGGGGATTCGGGGGGTGCGCCGGACGCGGTCCTCGACGGGGAGACCGGGTGGGTGGTGCGGGGCGGCTCCCCGGAGGAGGCCGCCGAGCGCATCGTGGCGCTCTTGGGAGACTCCGAACTGCGTCAGCGGATGGGGGAGCGCGGGCGGCGGTGGGTCGAGGAGAAGTGGCGGTGGGATCTCCTTGCGGAGCGGCTGAAGGCGTTGCTGTAGAGGGCCGGGTCGTCGTTCGGCCGCCAGCCGGTGGGGGTTGATCGCGCCCACGCGGCGGCAGCCGCATATCAAACACAGCCCCGCGCCCCCCAAAAACGGGCGCTACAGGGGCGGCAAGTCACATTGATCGAGCAGGTTGTGCAACTGCTCCGGGGTCAGTCGTGAGTTGGCTGCCGCGCCCTCCGCCAGGTCCGGGTCGTCCAGGTACGGCGGGATCAGGGGATTGGCCGCCGCCGCTCTGCGGACCCTCTGGTCGGGGTCGGTCAGCGAGGCCGCCGGTGGGTGGTCCAGGCTCGGGTCGGCCGCCGCCACGGCCCGTACCTCGGGGTCCTCGTGGTTCAGCAGGTGGGCCAGGCCCGTGCGGGGGAAGTGCGGGAGGGCGAGCAGGTACGGGCGTTGGCGTGGGGCCGCGAGGAAGGCCTCCAGGAGCGTTGCCGGGGGCGCGAGCGGGTGGTTGAGGGCCAGGAGGCGGCGGACCTCGGGGTCCGGGTCCTCGGCCAGTCGGCGGGCCAGGGGCTCGGGGAGCCCGGCGTGGGTCGCGGCCAGGCGGCGCAGCAGCGGATGGGCCGAGCCGGCGCACTCCGTGTACCAGCCCGGATCGGGCTCGGTGAGCATCTCGGGGAGCCGGCCGATCTCCTCGGCGGTGCGGCCGATGACCTGGTCGACGGCGGCGCGCTGTCCCCAGGTGCGGGGGAGCGGCTGGAGCAGGGCCCGGGTGCGTACCAGGGGCACCGGGTCCTCGGAGAGCTCCGCCAGCAGGGCGGGGGTGAGATCGGCCCTCGCGGCCACCCGTTCGCGGACCTCGGGGTCGGGGTCGCGGGCCAGACGGGCCACCGCGTCGGCGGGGGTGTGGCGGTTGCGGGCGAGGGAGTAGAGGTTGCGGTTCTCGGCGAGACAGCGTTCGACCACGGCGCGGGAGACGGCGTACTCGCCGAGCATGAGGTGGCGTTGGTGGCAGTCCGGTTCGGGGAGTTCGGCCTCCATGGCCGCCGGGTCCAGCTTCCGGTCGCTCTCGCGGGCGGCTTCGCGCACGGTGGGGTCGGAATCGGCGAGGAGGGCGTCGCGCTGTGCGGGGCCGAGCCAGAGCCAGTGGTACGCGCCGTGGACACGCACCGCGGGGTTCTCATGGCGGACCGCCCGGTGCCGGAAGGACGCCGGGAGCTGGCCGGACGCCACGAGCTCCTGGGCGACCTCTGCCGTCGAGACGAGCTGACCGGGCTCGAAGTCCTCGTCCCGCGCGGTCAGCAGGGTCACGATGACGTCGTCCGGAAGCGGCCGGCGCGGGTGCTGTCGCAGGCGGGGGCCGCCGGCCAGGAAGGCGCGGACCCTGGCGTCGGGGTCGGTGGCCAGCCGGCCGCGGTCGGCGGGGTTCGCGTGCGGGTTGCGGGCGAACATCCTGCGGACTTTCGGGTCCGGATGTGCGATCACCGCGTCCACGACCTCCGCGGGCAGCGCGCGTTGCTCGCACAGCATCTCCCAGGCCGTCCCCGCCGCCGGGTCCAGCAGGCGGAGCAGGGCGTCGGGCGGGGCCGCCGGGTTCGCCGCGACGCCTCGTAGCCAGGCTTCCTTCATTTTGCGGTGCTTCCCCTCCACCGACCGGGAAAAGTCTGTTCCAAACGCTCGGACCAACTCTGCCGCAGGCCTAGGCGGAACCGGAAAATCCGCACATGCTGCGCGCATGACAGCAAAACTGATGCAGCGTCAGCTGACCAGACGTCACATCCTGGGCATGATCGCCCTCCAGACCGCCGCCGCGGCCGGTCTCACCCGTGTCGGTCTCCAGTCGGCGCAGGCCGCCGAGGAGGCGGCCGACGTCACCAACGCCCCGGCCATCGTGGTCGGTTCCGGCTACGGCGGGGCCGTGGCCGCGCTCCGGCTCGGACAGGCCGGGATCCGGACCGTCATGATCGAGATGGGCCAGCTGTGGAACACGGCCGGCTCCGACGGCAAGATCTTCTGTTCCACCGCCGCCCCGGACAAGCGGTCCATGTGGTTCAAGACCCGCACCGAGGCCCCGCTCGCCACCTTCCTCTGGCTGGACGTCGTCAACAAGGACATCGCCTCCTACGCGGGAGTGCTCGACCGGGTGCACTACGACAACATGTCCGTGTACGTGGGGCGCGGTGTCGGAGGCGGGTCGCTGGTCAACGGGGGGATGGCGGTCACCCCGCTCCAGTCGTACTTCGCCGAGCAGTTCCCGACCGTGGACGCGAGCGCGATGTACAACACGTACTTCCCGCGCGCCCGCACCATGCTGGGCGTCAACACCATCGACTCCAACTGGTTCGAGTCGACCGAGTGGTACCAGTTCACCCGGACGTCCCGGAAGGCCGCCGCCAACACCGGGCTCAAGACCACCTTCGTACCGAACGTCTACGACTTCGGCTACATGGAGCAGGAGGCCGCCGGCACCGCCACCAAGTCCGCGCTCGCCCAGGAGGTCATCTACGGCAACAACTACGGCAAGAAGAGCCTCGACAAGACCTACCTCGCCGCCGCCCTCGGCACCGGCAACGTCACCATCCACACGCTGGAGAAGGTCAAGGCCGTCACGCGGGCGAGCGACGGGTCGTACGTGCTCAGCGTCGACCGGATCGACACGAGCGGGACCGTCGTCGAGAGCAAGCAGTACAGCTGTACCTACCTGTTCCTGGGGGGTGGGAGCCTGGGGACCACGGAGCTGCTCGTCCGGGCCCGGGACACCGGGGCGCTGCCCGCGCTCAACTCCAGTGTGGGGGGCGGCTGGAGCACCAACGGCAACACCATGCTCGGGCGCGCCAACCACATCTGGGACACCACCGGCGCCAACCAGGCGACCATGCCGGTCATGGGCATCGACGACTGGGCCAACACCGACAACCCGGTCTTCGCCGAGATCGCCCCGCTGCCCATCGGGTTCGAGACCTGGGTGAGCCTCTACCTGGCGATCACCAAGAACCCGCAACGGGCGTCCTTCACCTACGACTCCGCGAGCGGCGGGGTGAAGCTGGGCTGGACCGCGGCCCAGAGCGCGGTCTCGGTCGCCATGGCCAAGAAACTGTTCGACCGGATCAACACGGCCAACGCCACGATCTACCGGTACGACCTGTTCGGCACGTCCAGCAAGGTGTTCGCGGACGACTTCTGCTACCACCCGCTGGGCGGCTGCGTACTGGGGCAGGCGACCGACGACTACGGGAGGGTGAAGGGGTACTCCAAGCTGTACGTCACGGACGGCTCGCTGGTGCCGGGGAACATCGGCGTGAACCCGTTCGTCACCATCACCGCGCTCGCCGAGCGGACGATGGAACGGGTTCTCGCCGAGGACTTCTGAGCAACCCCCGAGTAGCCCTCTACTTCTGGTAGATGGCCTCGATCTCGTCCGCGTAGTCCTTCGCCACCACGTTGCGCTTGAGCTTCAGGGACGGCGTCAGGTGGCCCGACTCCTCCGAGAACTGGGAGGACAGAATGCGGAACTTCCGCACCGATTCCGCCTTCGACACCGCGGCGTTGCCGTCGTCGACAGCGGCCTGGATCGCCGCGATCAGATCCGGGTCGTCACGCAGCGACGCCGCGGTGGAGCCCGCCGGTTTGCCGTGGTCGGCCGCCCAGCGGCCCAGGAACTCGTCGTCGATGGTGACCAGCGCGCCCACGAACGGCCGCCCGTCGCCCACCACCATGCACTCCGCGACCAGCGCGTGCGCGCGGATGCGGTCCTCGATCACGGCCGGGGCGACGTTCTTGCCGCCCGCGGTGACGATGATCTCCTTCTTGCGGCCGGTGATCCTGAGGTAGCCGTCCTCGTCCAGGGTGCCGATGTCCCCGGTGTGGAACCAGCCGTCGGCCAGTGCCTCGGCGGTCGCGGCCGGGTTGTTCCAGTACTCCTTGAACAGGTGCTCGCCGTGCAGCAGCACCTCCCCGTCGTCCGCGATGCGGATGACCGAGCCGGGCAGCGGCTGCCCGACCGTGCCGATCTTCTGCCGGTCCCAGGGGTTGAACGCGGTCGCCGCACAGGACTCGGTCAGGCCGTAGCCCTCCAGGACCGTGAAGCCGATGCCGCGGAAGAAGTGGCCCAGGCGCTCGCCAAGGGGGGCGCCGCCGGAAATCGCGTATTCGCCCTTGCCGCCGAGCACCGCGCGCAGCTTGCTGTAGACGAGCTTGTCGAAGGTCTTGTGCTTGATCTTCAGGCCGAGGGCCGGGCCGGACGGGGTGCCCAGCGCCTTGCTGTACGCGATCGCGGTGTCCGCGGCCTTGTCGAAGATCTTGCCCTTGCCGTCCGCCTGCGCCTTGGCGCGCGCCGAGTTGTAGACCTTCTCGAAGACGCGCGGGACGCCGAGGATCAGCGTCGGCCGGAAGGCGGCCAGCTCGTCGGTGAGGTTCTTGATGTCCGGGACGCAGCCCAGCTTGATCGGCGCCATCATCGGGGCGATCTGGACGAGCCGGCCGAAGACGTGCGCGAGCGGGAGGAAGAGGAGGACCGAACACTCACCGGTGCGGAACAGGGGGCGCAGGCGCTCCACGATGTTCCCGCACTCGGCGAAGAAGGCGCGGTGGGTGAGCACGCAGCCCTTGGGGCGCCCGGTGGTACCGCTCGTGTAGACGATGGTCGCCGGGTCGTCCGCCTTCGCCTGCGAGCTGCGCGCGTCGACGGTGGCGTCGGTGACGCCCTGGCCGAGTCTGCCGAGCTCCTCCAGGGCGCCGGCCTCGATCTGCCAGACGTGCTTGAGGGCGGGCAGCGTCTCGCGCACCGACTCGACGGCGGCCGTGTGGTTGTCGAGTTCCACGATGCAGGCGGTCGCGCCGGAGTCGCTGAGGATCCACTGCACCTGCTCCGGCGAGCTGGTCTCGTACACCGGCACGGTGACCGCGCCGGCGCTCCAGATCGCGAAGTCGAGGAGCGTCCACTCGTAGCGGGTGCGGGACATCAGGCCGACCCGGTCGCCCGGCTGGATGCCGGAGGCGATGAGGCCCTTCGCGGCCGCGTGCACCTCGGCCAGGAAGGCGGTCGCGGTCACGTCCTGCCAGACACCGCCGACCTTGCGGGCCATGACGGCGACGTCCGGATGCTGCGCGGCGTTTCTGCGGACGATGTCGGTCAGATTGCCGTCCGCGGGGACCTCGTACAAAGCCGGAAGGCTGAACTCGCGCAAGACTGCTGCTCCTCATAGGGCGCCGACGCCACGACGTTGTGCGATGCGACGGTGCGGTCCAAGGCTCGGGCAGGTACTCAGGGCTTCGCCACGGGCTGGAAGATCCGTTGGTTGAAATCCTGAGCACGACTGGACTGCCCGGACGTTACCCGCCGGTATGGCTTCTTCGACAGGGGGGTCCGACGAGATGTTCGCTGCGTCACACAGGTTGGTGTTCCTTCGCGTACGGTAGTCCACGGCCTTAGTGACTGACCAGTAACCGCTGGTGCGGCCATCGCCTGTTCACGTTTGCCGCACAGGCCTACCCTTGATCACCATGGCAGCCACACCCACCGGCACCCCGAGGACCCGCGTCCACGTGGTCAGCGACGTGCACGGCAACGCCCGTGACCTGGCCCGGGCCGGCGACGGGGCCGACGCCCTGATCTGTCTCGGCGACCTCGTCCTCTTCCTCGACTACGCCGACCACTCCCGCGGCATCTTCCCCGACCTGTTCGGCGTCGAGAACGCCGACCGGCTCGTCGAACTCCGTACCGCCCGCCGCTTCGAGGAGGCACGGGAGCTCGGCGCCCGGCTGTGGGGCGGGATCGGCATGGACCGGGCGACGGCGATCGAGAAGGCGGTGCGCAAGCAGTACGCCGAGATGTTCGCGGCGTTCCCGGCACCGACGTACGCGACGTACGGCAACGTCGACATGCCGCCGCTGTGGCGGGAGTACGCCGGGCCGGGCACGACGGTGCTGGACGGCGAGCGGGTGGAGATCGGAGGGTGGGTCTTCGGCTTCGTCGGCGGTGGACTGCGGACCCCGATGCGCACCCCCTACGAGATCTCCGACGAGGAGTACGCGGCGAAGATCGAGGCGCTCGGCGAGGTCGACGTGCTCTGCACGCACATCCCGCCGGAGGTACCGGAGTTGGTGTACGACACCGTCGCGCGCCGCTTCGAACGGGGCAGCCGGGCCCTGCTGGACGCCATCCGCCGCACCCGCCCCCGGTATTCGCTCTTCGGACATGTCCACCAGCCGCTGGTGAAGCGGATGCGGATCGGGGCCACCGAGTGCGTGAACGTCGGGCACTTCGCGGGCACGGGACGGCCCTGGGCGCTGGAATGGTGACGACCCCGGACAGGGGGTGAAGTCGGCTGGTCGGACGCGCGGTAGCCTTCACGCTGCACACGCGTGCGCACGCTCGCGCACGGCGACCCCTTTTTCTGGTCCCACCGGTCCCACCGGCCCGCATCTGGAGGAGCCACGGCGATGGCGGAACACACCAGCTCGAACATCACGATCGAGGCGGCCCCGGCCGACGTCATGGCGGTGATCGCCGACTTCGCCCGTTACCCGGACTGGACCGGCGAGGTGAAGGAGGCGGAGGTCCTGAAGACCGACGCCCGGGGCCGTGCCGAGCAGGTCCGCCTGGTCATGGACGCCGGCGCGATCAAGGACGACCAGGTCCTCGGATACACGTGGACCGGCGACAACGAGGTCTCCTGGACGCTGGTGAAGTCCCAGATGCTGCGGTCCCTGGACGGGTCCTACCTGCTGAAGCCGGCGGGCGCGGGCGCGACCGAGGTCACGTACTCGCTGACCGTGGACGTCAAGATCCCCATGCTCGGGATGATCAAGCGCAAGGCCGAGAAGGTCATCATCGACCGGGCGCTGGCAGGGCTGAAGAAGAGGGTGGAGTCGGGGGAGAAGTGAGGTAGGGGACGCGCCGTAGGGGTACGCGTAGGGCCCCGGGTGCGGGTACGCGGTGGCTGGTCGCGCAGTTCCCCGCGCCCCTTTCGGGGCGCTGTCCGGCCGCGTCCCACATAGCCGCGGGCAGTCGTGCCGCTGGGGCGGCACGGGTGGGCGCTGGGGGTCCCCCCGGCCGAAGGCTGGGGAGGCACCCTGCGAGCGCCGGTAAGCGAAACTCCCTCCCCCAGCGCCGGGCACCTTCAAGCTGGGCCCGCTTCAGTTACGGTTCACCCTCATGCGCACCATCCTGATCACCGGCCCGGGCGGCAGCGGCCGTACGACCGTCGCCGCGGCCACCGCCCTGCGCGCCGCAGGCGAGGGCACCCCGGCCCTCGTCCTCAGCGCCGACCGCACGGACACCCTCGGCGCCGCCCTGGGCGTGGCGACAGGACCGGAGCCCACCCGCGTCACCCCCACCCTCACCGCCTGGCGCCCCGACGCCGCCGCCCGCTTCCGCGAGGACCTCACCGCCTTCCAGACCCGCGCCGCCAACGTCCTCGACCTGCTGGGCGCCTCCCGCCTGGACGCCGAGGAGCTCACCCCCCTGCCCGGCGCCGAGGAACTGTCCTTCCTCCGGGCCCTGCGCGACGCCGCCCTCTCCGAGCGGTACGAGCTGCTCGTCGTGGACCTCCCGCCCGTCCCGCAGGCGCTCGCCCTGCTCGCCCTCCCCGAGGAACTCCGCCGGTACCTGCGCCGCCTGCTCCCGCCCGAGCGGCAGGCGGCCCGCGCCCTGCGCCCGGTCCTCGGCCGCCTGGCCGGCGTGCCCATGCCCGCGGACTGGCTGTACGAGACGGCAGCCCGCTGGGACGTCGAGCTGGCCGCCGTGGAGGCCGTCCTCGCCGACCGCGACACCGACGTACGCCTGGTCGCCGAACCCGGCCCGGCCGGCGCCGACGCCGTCCGCACCGCCCGCCTCGGCCTGGCCCTGCGCGGCCTGCCCGCCACGACCCTGGTCGCCAACCGAGTGCTGCCCGAGGCCACGCCCCTGCACACCCTCGTCGCCCAGCAGCGCAAGACCCTCGCGGAGTGGGGAGAGGCGTACGAGGTCACGGCCGTCGCCCACCTGGGGCACGACCCGCGCGGCACCGACGACCTCGCCGCGCTCGCCGTGCCCGGTGTCAACACCGCGCCCGCCCCGGTCGAGTGGCCCGTCGCCGACCGGATCGAGGAGGACGGCGTCCTCGTCTGGCACATCCCGCTGCCCGGCGCGATACGGGACGGCCTGGACCTCGTCCGGCGCGGCGACGAGGTCGTGATCACCGTGGGCGGCTTCCGCCGGATCGTCGCCCTGCCGTCGGCCCTGCGCCGCTGCACCGTCGCCGGGGCCGGACTGCGCGACGGCGAGCTGCGGCTGCGCTTCGCGCCGGACCCGGAGCTGTGGCCGCGCTGACGGTGAAACCGGTACGCCCGTTCGGGTAACGTCGTAGAGACGAACCGTAGTCAGGAGTCCGTCATGAGCGAAGAGCGCCCCGCAGCCGACGCCTCCGAGGCCGCGGACGAGGTACGGGCGACGGACGACGACGCCTGGGCCACCGCCTGCGCCGAGGACCTGCAGGCGGAGAAGGCCCGCCGCCGCGCCCAGTACGGCCCGCCGCCCGGGTCGGCCGCCGAGGAACTGCGCAAGCTCGTCGACGCCGTCGCCGACAAACTCTCCGGCCTCCAGACCCCACTGCTCGGGGCGGTCGCCGGACCGGCCGCCCAGCAGGTGGTCCGGCAGGTCGTCCAGCAGGCGAAGAACGCCGTCGAGCCCGTCATAGAGCGCAACCCGGACGTCTTCGACCACCTGGCCGCGGCCGGCGGTGAACTCCTCGCCGCCTACCGCTCCGCGGTCCAGGCCCAGGAGACCCGCTGGGCCTCCGGCAAGCACGACCCGGGCGACGACGCCGGCCCCGGTGAACGCATCGACCTGGACTGACAGCCCCGTCGATTCCCTCCGTCCCGCGCCTCGTACCGCCGACCGGTCCGCTCACCGGACGGACGACGAGAACCCGACGGCAGGGCCTCGGGTACGGTTGGCCGTAGCGGGGCTCGACCGAAACTGAGGGATTCATGGGACTCACCATCGGCGTCGACATCGGCGGCACGAAGATCGCGGCCGGCGTGGTCGATGAGGAAGGCAACATCCTCTCGACCCACAAGGTGCCGACCCCGGGCACGCCCGAGGGCATCGTGGACGCCATTGCTTCCGCCGTAGAGGGTGCGCGCGCCGGGCACGAGATCGTCGGCGTGGGCATCGGCGCCGCCGGTTACGTGAACCGGCAGCGCTCCACGGTCTACTTCGCGCCCAACATCGACTGGCGCCAGGAGCCGTTGAAGGAGGAGGTCGAGGCCCGCGTCGGCCTCCCCGTGGTCGTCGAGAACGACGCGAACGCCGCCGCCTGGGGCGAGTACAAGTTCGGCGCCGGCAAGGGTCACCGCAACGTCATCTGCATCACGCTCGGCACCGGCCTCGGCGGCGGCATCATCATCGGCAACAAGCTGCGCCGCGGGCACTTCGGCGTGGCCGCCGAGTTCGGGCACATCCGGATGGTCCCGGACGGGCTGCTGTGCGGCTGCGGCTCGCAGGGCTGCTGGGAGCAGTACGCCTCCGGCCGCGCCCTGGTCCGCTACGCCAAGCAGCGGGCCAACGCCACCCCCGAGCACGCCGAGATCCTGCTCGGCCTCGGTGACGGCACCCCCGAGGGCATCGAGGGCAAGCACATCTCCATGGCCGCCCGGCAGGGCGACCCGGTCGCCGTCGACTCCTACCGCGAGCTCGCCCGCTGGGCCGGCGCCGGCCTCGCCGACCTGGCCTCCCTCTTCGACCCCTCCGCGTTCATCGTCGGCGGCGGCCTCTCGGACGAGGGCGAACTGGTCCTCGACCCGATCCGCAAGTCCTACAAGCGCTGGCTGGTAGGCGGCAACTGGCGCCCGGTCGCCGACGTCATCGCCGCCCAGCTGGGGAACGAGGCGGGCCTGGTCGGGGCCGCGGACCTGGCCCGGGAGCCCGACCCGATCATGTAACGCCCTGGACTTTGGGGACGCGGCAACTGCAACCCCCAGGGGCGCGGGGAACTGCGCGACAAGCCACACACAACCGGTAGTCGCCCACCTACCTCGCGCCCCACCCCCATAGGCGCACGGCCTCCTCTCACCGCGTAGATTGATCCACATGGCGCCGCTCCCCAACTCCCAGACAGAGCCCGACGGTTCCGCCGTCATCCGCGTCCTCAGCTACAACATCCGCTCCATGCGGGACGACACCGACGCCCTCGCCCGCGTCATCAGGGCCTGCGCCCCCGACCTGGTCCTGATCCAGGAAGCCCCCCGTTTCTTCCGCTGGCGCAAGAAGCTTGCCCGGCTGGCCCTGGCCTCCGACCTGGTGATCCTCACGGGAGGCGCGACGGCAGCGGGCCCGGCGATCCTCTGCTCGCTGCGCGCCACCGTCGAGCGCACCGAGGACGTCCTCCTCCCCCTCACCCCCGGCCTGCACCGCCGCGGCCTCGCGACCGCCGTCGTCCGGTTCGGCGGCGCCCGCCTAGGGGTCACCAGCTTCCACCTCAGCCTCCAGCAGGACGAGCGCTACGAGCAGGGCGGCCTGCTCCTCGACCGGGTCGCCGGCATGGGCGTGGAGCACGCCATCGCCGGCGGAGACCTCAACGACCGCCCCGACGGCCGCACCTTCCGCCGCCTCGCCGACGCCTTCCAGGACTGCCGTACCACCGCTCCCTGGGGCGGCGAGTTCACCTCCTGGTCCACCGACCCCCACCAGCGCATCGACGCCGTCTTCGCGACGAAGGGCATCGAGGTGCTCGGCTGCGGGGTACCGACCGGCCTTCCCGGCCTCACCGACACGGATCTGAGGGCGGCCACCGACCATCTCCCGGTCCTGGCCGCCCTCCGGGTTCCCGCCGTCTCCTAGCGGTCTACGGGCGCTGCTTCACCTTGTCCACGACGGCCCAGCTGTCGAGATACGAGAGCTGGGTGTACGTCTTCATGGCCGCGCCGTCGCCCGAGGTGCGCACGTCGCGGAAGCCGAGGAACTCGTACGTCACGGGATCGAAGATGAAGTAGCCGCCGAAGCCGGCCGAGCCCTTCGGAAGCGTCGGGTCGTCGTACGTGATGGCCACCCCGGTACGTCCCTTCGCGTCCTTCTGGTCCGGGACCACCTTCACCCCCGGCACCATGCCGAGCGCCTCGTACGCCGCCGGACGCAGCCCCTCCGGCATCACCGGGACCAGTTTCAGCAGCCCTGCGAGGCTGAAGTGGATCTCCGACCACTCCTCGTCGCCGAGGTCGTCGAGCGAGGTCGTCCGGCCGCCGAACTCGTTCGCGATCGACAGGATCAGCTGCTCGGGGTCGGTCGGCAGCTTCCGCAGCGTGCCCCAGTCCTGCGGCGGCCAGACGTGCTCGCCCTTCTGCAGCGGCGGCGACCACCAGCCCTTGCCGATCTCCATCGTCCAGCCCCGCCCGGAGCCGTCCACCGAGCGCCAGTTCTCGTCGGTGTAGCTCCTCGTGGCACCGGTCTTCTGGTTCGTCTCCTTGATGATCTCCTTGGTGTAGATGAACTGGTCGTCGCGCGGGCGGACCGTCCGCTCGTGCGCGCGTGCATAGGCGGCGGCCCCCTTGAGCACCGTCTGCGCGCTCACGTTCCGCATGGCGGGCGCGCTGGTGGCCGGCGGCTCGGCCGCGCGGTGCGTGCGGGTCCCGTCGTCGTCCCGTACGGCGACCAGTACGCCGGCGGCGACCGCGGCGGCCAGCCCGGCCGTCACGGCGATGCGCAGAACGGGACGGCGGGGCCGTACGCGCACAGCGGTGCTGTCCATCGCCGCGTACAGGCGGGCCCGCACCCGGTGCCTGGTCTCGTCGTCGAGCGGGGGAGCCCCCATGTCGAAGTCCCCCAGTTCACGCAGTTCGTCGATGTCACGCACGGGCGTCCGCCTCCCGGAAAGCCGTCGGATCGGTTCCGCCCAGTGCCTCGCGCAGTCTGCCGCGGGCCCGGTGCAGCCGTGATCTGATGGTGCCGACCGGCACGTCGAGCGCCTCGGCGGCCTCCTCGTAGTCGAGGCCGGCCCACGCCACCAGCAGTACGACGTCGCGATGGCGGGCGGACAACCCGCCCAGCGCGGCCGCCAGTTCCCGGCGCACCCCCGTGGCACCGGCCCTGGCGACCGCGCGGTCCGCGACCGGCTCCTCGTGCTCCACCGGCTCCGGCAGCCGGGACAGCGCCCGGAACCGGCGTGCCTCGGCCCGGCGGTGCCGGCCCACGAGGTTGGTCGCGATGCCGAACAGCCACGGGCGGGCGTCGGCTCGTTGGAGGTCGTACGTGTGGCGTCGCTGGAAGGCGGTGACGAAGGTCTCCGCCATCAGATCCTCCGCCGCCTCCGGACCCAGCCGCCGGGCCGCGTAACGGTGCACGGAGTCGGCGTACCGGTCGAAGAGCACGGCGAACTGCTCGGGCTCGTCCCGGGACCGCGCGATCACCCGGGCGTCACTGTCCTCGCGATCCCCGTCGCGGGTACCGGTGCCCGGTGGTCCTACGGTCATCGCGGCTCCTTTCCGTTCGTCCGAACGCCTCTGCGGCTCGGGCTCGGTGGTTCACCTCTCCTTCGCCGGTCGACGGAAGCGAGTTCCCTTTTTCCAGATCCCTCTTCGGGCTTCTTCGGGACAGGGGTTGGGCCCGTAACACACGAGGGCCCGTCCGGAGTCACTCCGGACGGGCCCTCGGGCGGGCGTGGATCGGTCAGACGACGGCTCCCCGCCCGGGGTCGCCGTCCTCGTCGTCGTCGGTCTTCATCCTGGTCACCAGCGTGACGAAGCCGCCGAGGAAGCCGCCGATGCCCAGCGTCGCCAGCCACCAGGTCATGTCCCAGCCCAGCAGCACCGCGAGCAGCAGCAGGACCGGCCCGCCCACCACGCCCAGCCAGGCGAACTTGGCCGTGGCGTCGGCATCCGGCAGCGGCGGCGGCTCGGGCGGCACGAAGTGCCCGTCGTCGTCCTCGTCGAAGTCGTCCTCGGACGCCTCAGGCGCCGAGTAGTCGCGCGGGCCCACCCCGGGCGCGAAGGAGACGGAACCGCCCAGCGGCTGCACGGGCCGCTGCTCCTCGGCCGCCCCGGCCGCGGTCCCGGCGGCCTCGGCGCCCGCCTCGGTCTCGTCCTCGTCGGTCGCAGGCAGCGCGAGATCCTGCACCGGCTTGTAGGGCTTGGCGCCCGGCGGGTCCGGCGGCTCCTCGCCGTACCCCGCGACGATCGCCGCCCAGGCGGCCTTCTCGTCGAAGGGCACCCCCGTCTCGTCCGGCTCGCGGTCCTCGCGGTCGGAGTCGTGCTCAGCCAACTGCGGCCGTCCCTTCCTTGCCGACACTGGGTGCGAGCCGGCCGACGAAGGCGAGGCTCTCCTCGAAGATCCGGTCCGCGTCATGGTCCAACGTCGCCACGTGGTAACTCTGTTCCAGCACGACCTCCGTTACGTCCGTGGACGACACCCGGCTCAGGATCCGGGCGGAATCCACCGCCGGAACCACATGGTCCCGGGTGCTGCGCAGGAGCAGCAGCGGCTGGGTCACCTGCGGCAGCTCCTTGTCCACCTGGCGGAAGAAGTTCCGCAGCGAGTGCGCGCACTGCAGCGGCACCCGGTCGTACCCCGTCTCCGCGGCGCCCGGCTTGGCGATGTCGCTGGCGATGCCCTTCGTCGTGCGGACGAGATGCCGGGCCACCGGAAGGGCGTACGCCGACAGGCCGTGCACCTTGTTCGCCGGGTTGACGATCACCACGCCGTCCACACCCGTACCGTTCCTGGCGGCCAGCCGCAGCGCCAGAGTGCCGCCCATGGACAGGCCCGCCACGAACACCTGGGAGCAGCGCTCGCGCAGCAGCCGCAGCTCGCGGTCCACCTCCGCGTACCAGTCCTGCCAGCCGGTGACCTGCATGTCCTCCCAGCGGGTGCCGTGCCCGGGCAGCAGGGGCAGGGACACGCTCAGGCCGTGTGCCGCATGGTGCTCCGCCCAGGGGCGCAGCGACTGGGGCGAGCCGGTGAAACCGTGGCAGAGGAGGACGCCGACCTCCCCGCCGTCATGGCGGTACGGCTCGGCTCCGGGGAGAACCGGCACCTTCGGTCTCCAATTCTGAGAGAGGGCGGAACTGCGAGGGGCATGCACGACGACTCCAGTTGTGCTTCACCGTACGCGACGGCACTGACACCGACCAGGGTCGTCGGGCCCATTCCCGGCGCTCCGGGTTAAGGTCTGATCGACGGAAACAGGAGGCACTCGGTTGTTGTACGGCGCGATGAAGGTCGCTATCGGGGGACCGCTGAAGGTCACCTTCAGGCCCTGGGTGGAGGGCCTGGAGAACGTCCCGGCCGAGGGCCCGGCGATCCTGGCGAGTAACCACCTGTCCTTCTCGGACTCGTTCTTCCTGCCCGCGGTGCTGGACCGCAAGGTCACCTTCATCGCGAAGGCCGAGTACTTCACCACGCCCGGCGTGAAGGGCCGCCTCACCGCCGCCTTCTTCAAGGGCGTCGGCCAGCTCCCGGTGGACCGCTCCGGGGCGCGCGGCGCCGGCGAGGCCGCGGTGCAGAGCGGCATAGACGTGCTGGAGCGCGGCGAGCTGTTCGGCATCTACCCGGAGGGCACCCGCTCGCCCGACGGCCGCCTGTACCGGGGCAAGCCCGGCGGCCTCGCGCGCGTGGCGCTCGCGACCGGCGCCCCGGTCCTCCCCGTCGCCATGATCGACACGGAGAAGATCCAGCCGCCGGGGCAGGTGATGCCCAAGCTGATGCGGCCGGGTATCCGGATCGGCAAGCCGCTGGACTTCAGCCGTTACCAGGGCATGGAGCACGACCGGTTCGTGCTGCGCGCGGTGACCGACGAGGTCATGTACGAGATCATGAAACTTTCCGGCCAGGAGTACGTGGACATCTACGCGACGGCCGCCAAGCGGCAGATCGCGGAGGCCGCCAAGGCCGAGAAGGACGCGGCGCGGAGAGCCGAGAAGAAGGCCGCCGAGTCCTAGGACCGGCGGCAGGGGGGACTGGGGGACATGAGCAAGCGGGAACGCGTCGTACGGATGTCGGTCGAGCAGCCCCTGTGGCGTGCCCTCACCGGCTACCGCGTACTGACCCTGCTGTACGCGATCGGCCTGTTCGCCTCGGCCTACGACGACTACGACCGCGCGGGCGTCGCCATCGCCTACTACGCCGTCCTGACCGTCTGGACCCTGGCGACCCTGCCCCGCGTGCAGAGCGCGGCGGCCTGCACCAAGCGCTTCCTCGCCGTCGACCTCGCCGTCGCGCTCACCGGCATCCTGCTGACCCCCTGGGTGGTCACCCAGGGCCACATCGACCGGGGCGGCCCGACCCTGCCGTCGATATGGACCGCCGGCTCGGTCCTCGCCTACGCCCTCAAGGGCGGCTGGCGCTGGGCCGCGTTCGCCTCCACCCCGGTCGCCGTCGCCAACCTGGTCGAGCGCGGCCGCCCGGCCCGCGACACCGTCCACAGCGTGGTCCTGGTCTGGGTCGCCTCCATCGCCATCGGGTACGTCGTCGAGGTGGCCCGCGCCTCCGAGCGCACCCTCGCCCGTGCCCTGGAGATCGAGGCGGCGACCCGGGAACGGGAGCGGCTGGCCCGGGACATCCACGACGGCGTGCTCCAGGTGCTCGCCATGGTGCAGCGGCGCGGCACCGTCCTCGGCGGCGACGCGGCCGAACTGGGCCGGCTGGCCGGGGAGCAGGAGGTGGCGCTGCGGACGCTGGTCTCCGGCGGCCTGCTGCCGCTCTCCCGGGTCTCGGAGGACGAGTCCCAGGGCGCGGTCGTCCGCCTGGTCGAGGAGGCCGAGGAGCCCGACGGCAGCGGTCCGGTCGACCTGCGGGCGCTGCTCGCGCGGTACGCCGGATCCCGGGTCAGCCTCGCCGAACCCGGCGCGCCGGTGGAGCTGCCGGCCGCTGCCGCACGCGAGCTGGCCGCGGCCGTCGGTGCCGCCCTGGACAATGTGCGCAGGCACGCGGGGGACGGGGCGCGGGCCTGGATCCTGGTCGAGGACGCGCCCGGCGAGGTCGTGGTGACCGTCCGGGACGACGGCCCCGGCATCCCGGAGGGCCGGCTCGCGCAGGCCGAGGGGGAGGGGCGGCTCGGCGTGGCCCAGTCGATCCGGGGGCGGCTGCGCGACCTCGGCGGCAGCGCCGAGCTGGTCTCGGTCCCCGGGCAGGGCACGGAAGTGGAGCTGACGGTACCGAAGGTCTCGGGGAAGGCGGAGCGGCGATGAGCATCAAGGTCATGGTGGTCGACGACCACCCCATGTGGCGGGACGCGGTCGCCCGGGACCTGGCCGAGTCCGGGTTCGAGGTGGTCGCCACCGCCGGGGACGGCGACCAGGCGGTGCGCCGTGCCAAGGCCGCCGCGCCCGACGTTCTCGTCCTGGACCTCAACCTGCCGGCCAAGCCGGGTGTCCAGGTCTGCAAGGAACTCGTCGGCCACAACCCGGCGTTGCGGGTCCTGGTCCTGTCGGCGAGCGGGGAGCACGCCGACGTCCTGGAGGCGGTGAAGTCCGGCGCGACCGGCTACCTGCTCAAGTCGGCTTCGACGGAGGAACTCCTTGACGCGGTCCGCCGTACCGCCGTCGGCGACCCGGTCTTCACCCCCGGCCTCGCCGGTCTCGTCCTGGGCGAGTACCGCCGCCTGGCCTCCGAGCCCGCCCCGGCCGCGGACGCCGACCGGCCCGACGCGCCCCGGCTCACCGACCGCGAGACCGAGGTGCTGCGGCTGGTCGCCAAGGGCCTGAGCTACAAGCAGATCGCCGAGCGGCTGGTCATCTCCCACCGCACGGTCCAGAACCACGTGCAGAACACCCTCGGCAAGCTCCAGCTGCACAACAGGGTGGAGCTGGTGCGGTACGCGATAGAGGCCGGCCTTGACGACGACTGAGCCGACGACTGATCTGATCTGATCTTCGGGCAGCGGGTAAACCAACCGCCCGACAATTCACCGGAATTGCCCTTCCGCGCCCATCCCTGTGTGAGCTGGATCACCATTAGCGTGAGTCCCACCAGGCAACCGCGGCGAAGGGACATTTCCATGCGGGTCGGAGTACTGACCGGAGGCGGCGACTGCCCCGGGCTCAACGCCGTCATCCGGGGCATCGTCCGCAAGGGCGTGCAGGAGTACGGCTATGACTTCGTCGGCTTCCGGGACGGCTGGCGCGGACCCCTCGAAGGCGACACCGTCCGCCTCGACATCCCCGCCGTGCGCGGCATCCTGCCCCGCGGCGGCACCATCCTCGGCTCCTCGCGGACCAATCCGCTCAAGCAGGAGAACGGCATCCGCCGGATCAAGGACAACCTCGCCAAACTGGAGGTCGACGCGCTGATCGCGATCGGCGGCGAGGACACCCTCGGCGTCGCCGCCCGCCTCACCGACGAGTACGGCGTGCCCGTCGTCGGCGTGCCGAAGACCATCGACAACGACCTGTCCGCCACCGACTACACCTTCGGCTTCGACACCGCCGTCGGCATCGCCACCGAGGCCATCGACCGGCTGCACACCACCGCCGAGTCCCATATGCGGGTCCTGGTCTGCGAGGTGATGGGCCGGCACGCCGGCTGGATCGCCATCCACTCCGGCCTCGCCGGCGGCGCCAACGTCATCCTCATCCCCGAACAGCGCTTCGACGTCGACCAGGTGTGCGCCTGGGTCACCTCCCGCTTCAAGGCGTCGTACGCCCCGATCGTGGTCGTCGCCGAGGGCGCCATGCCGAAGGACGGCGACGTCGTCCTCAAGGACGGATCCCTGGACTCCTTCGGGCACGTCCGGCTCTCCGGGGTCGGCGAATGGCTGGCCAAGGAGATCGAGAAGCGCACCGGCAAGGAGGCCCGGACCACCGTCCTCGGGCACATCCAGCGCGGCGGCACGCCCAGCGCCTTCGACCGCTGGCTGGCCACCCGCTTCGGTCTGCACGCCGTCGACGCCGTCAGCGACGGGGACTTCGGCAAGATGGTCGCGCTGCGCGGCACCGACATCGTCCGGGTACCGATCGCGGAGGCCACCGCCAAGCTGAAGACCGTCGACCTGAAGCTGTACGAGGAGGTCGGGGTGTTCTTCGGCTGAGCCCGGGTCCGGGCGGGCCCCACCCCGGCAGGGCCGGACCCGCCCGGAACGGCGTCCTCGCCTACCGGGCCGGCCGGCCCTCGGAGAACGTGCCGGTACCGCGCAGCTGACCGATCAGCTCCCGCACCACGGCGGCGCCGTTCAGCGTGAGGACCGACTCGGGGTGGAACTGCACCCCGGCGAAGCCCGGCCCCCGGACGGCGTGCACCTCGCCGTTCTCCGCCCGGCTCACCTCGATGCCGTGCGCGCCCAGCTCCCGTGCCGCCTCCTCGTCGCAGCGGGCCACGAAGCTGTTGTAGAAGCCGACCGTCTCCGGGCGCCCGAACAGGTCCACGGTCGCCTGCGCTCCCTGGTAGGGGACCTCCTTGCGGACGATGTCCAGCCCCAGCTCCGCCGCGATCAGCTCGTGCCCGAGACAGACGCCCAGCACCCCGTGCCGGTGCTCCCGGATCACCCGCGCCGTCAGCTCCCGCAGGAACCGCATCTTCGGATCGTCCAGGTCGGACGGGTCACCGGGCCCCGGGCCGAGCACCACCGGCCCCTCGTGCGCGAGCACGGCCGCCCGCAGCCCCGGCTCGTCGTACCGCCGGACGGTGACGTCCAGCCCGCCGGCCCGCAGCACATGCGCCAGCATCGCCGTGAACGTGTCCTCGGCGTCCACCACGAGGGCATGCCCGGCCAGCTCCCCGGACCGCTCCTGCATCCGCAGCCAGAACGGCGCCAGTGACGCCCGCCGCCCGTCCAGCGCGGCCCGCACCCTGGGGTCGTCGGCCAGCCGGGGGCGCGTCCGCTCGGCGCGCGGCCGTGCCGGCCGTACCCCGAGGGCCGCCAGCACTCCGGCTGCTTTCGCGTGCGTCTCCGCGACCTCGCTCACCGGGTCCGAGCCGCGCACCAGGGTGGCGCCGACGGGGACCCGCAGCCGGCCGTCCGCGTCGATGTCGGCGGTACGGATCAGGATGGGGGAGTCGAGGGTCTGGGCACCGCCGGAATCCCGGCCGAGCAGGGCCAGCGCACCCGCGTAGTAGCCGCGGCCGCCCACCTCGTGCCGCTCGATCACCCGGCAGGCGTTCTGCACGGGGGACCCGGTCACGGTCGCCGCGAACATGGTCTCCTTCAGCACTTCCCGCACATCCAGCGAGGACCGGCCGCGCAGCTCGTACTCGGTGTGCGCGAGGTGCGCCATCTCCTTCAGCCGCGGCCCGACGACCACTCCGCCCATGTCGCCCACCGTGCACATCATCTTGAGCTCCTCGTCGACGACCATCGACAGCTCCTCGATCTCCTTGCCGTCGGCGAGGAAGCCGAGCAGGTGCTCGGGGGTGGGGCCCTCGGCGGGATAGCGGTACGTGCCGCTGATCGGGTTCATCACCACCGTGCCGCCGGACATCCGCACGTGCACCTCGGGGCTCGCGCCGACCAGCGTCCGGTCGCCGGTGTGCACGACGAACGTCCAGTACGCGCCCCGCTCGCCCTCGAGGAGGCGCCGGAAGAGTCCGAGGGCCTCGGCGCGCCCGAAGCCCGGGATCTCGCCCTCGTACGTCCGCCGGATCACGAAGTTCGCGCCCTCGCCGCGGCCGATCTCCTCGCGCAGCACGCGGCCGACGATCTGCCCGTATTCGTCGTCGTCGACGTCGAAGGCGCCGGACTCGACGTGGACTTCGTGGGAGGGGAGGGTGGCGAGGGCCTCGTCCAGTGGAATGTGACATACCACTGTCGGGGTCAGCACCAGCAGCGGCGTCCCGTCGTCCCGGACGTCGAACCCCCGCTCCCGGATCTGCCGGTACGGAATGAGGGCGAGCCCCTCCTCGGGCAGGTCGGCGAGCCGGTCGTGCGCGGTGACCGGGCCGAGCAGGAGCTCCACCGTGTTCTCGTCGTGGCCGGGGGTGCGGCGGCGGAGCAGGGCGAAGGGGCGGTCGTCGTGGAGCAGCCGGTTCAGGTCCATGGTTCCTCTGCGGTCCTTTGTCAGGTGAGACAGGTGAGAGAGGAACGACCCCGGGAACGCCGAAGGCCGCCCCTCCGGGCGGCCTTCGCGAAGTCTTGCGTACGCGCAGTCAGTGGGCCGCCGGAGAAGCGGTCCACCACCAGTTCTGGATCGAATGCGCGAACATGCGGAAAACATTACCGCACCCCGCCCGCTGTCCACAGGACAATCGCTCTGTCTCACCAGTCGAGCCGGAGGAAAACATGGCGACACGACCCCGTAATGTTTACGAGGTGACCGTGAACGCTAAGACCAGCCTCGGCGCTGGCAACACCTGGCGAAACCTGCCCGCGGCGCAGCAGCCCGAGTACCCCGACCCCGAGGCTCTGCGCGCAGCCGTTGCGGAGCTGGAGTCGTATCCGCCGCTCGTCTTCGCGGGCGAGTGCGACCAGCTGCGCGCCCGGATGGCGGCCGTCGCCAAGGGAGAGGCGTTCCTCCTCCAGGGCGGCGACTGCGCCGAGGCCTTCGACGCGGTGTCGGCCGACCACATCCGCAACAAGCTCAAGACCCTCCTCCAGATGGGTGCCGTGCTGACGTACGCGGCGTCGGTACCCGTGGTGAAGGTGGGGCGGATCGCCGGCCAGTACAGCAAGCCGCGCTCCAAGGGGACCGAGACCCGCGACGGCGTGACCCTGCCGACGTACCGCGGCGACTCGGTCAACGGCTTCGACTTCGACGAGAAGGCCCGCATCCCGGACCCCGAGCGGCTGAAGCGGATGTACAACGCGTCCGCCTCGACGCTGAACCTGGTGCGTGCCTTCACCACCGGCGGTTACGCGGACCTGCGCCAGGTGCACGCCTGGAACCAGGACTTCGTGAAGTCCTCCCCGTCCGGTCAGCGCTACGAGCAGCTCGCCCGCGAGATCGACAACGCGCTGAACTTCATGCGGGCCTGCGGCGCGGAGCCCGAGGAGTTCAAGACGGTCGAGTTCTTCTCCTCGCACGAGGCGCTGCTGCTTGACTACGAGTCCGCCCTGACCAGGGTCGACTCGCGCACCGGCAAGCTGTACGACGTCTCGGCGCACATGGTGTGGATCGGTGAGCGCACCCGGCAGCTGGACGGGGCGCACATCGAGTTCGCCTCGAAGATCCGCAACCCGATCGGCCTCAAGCTCGGCCCGACGACGACGGCCGAGGAGGCGCTGCGGTACATCGACCGCCTCGACCCCGACCGCGAGCCGGGCCGGCTGACCTTCGTGGTCCGGATGGGCGCGGACAAGGTCCGTGACAAGCTCCCCGAGCTGGTCGAGAAGGTCACCGCCTCGGGCGCCACCGTGGCCTGGGTGACGGACCCGATGCACGGCAACACCTTCGAGGCGGCCTCGGGCCACAAGACCCGCCGCTTCGACGACGTGCTCGACGAGGTCAAGGGCTTCTTCGAGGTCCACAAGGGCCTCGGCACCCACCCGGGCGGCATCCACGTGGAGCTCACCGGTGACGACGTCACCGAGTGCGTGGGCGGCGGCGACGAGATCTTCGTCGACGACCTGCACCAGCGCTACGAGACGGCCTGCGACCCGCGGCTGAACCGCAGCCAGTCCCTGGACCTGGCGTTCCTCGTCGCGGAGATGTACCGGGACCAGTAACCGGTCTTTGCGTGAAGTGGGGCGCGGATCACAAATGATCCGCGCCCCTTCCACTTTTGCGGCCCCCGAGTGACGGGTAAGGTTAGGTTAGCCTCACCGATTAATCGGGACGGCGCCACTGATCGATCCCGGCGGGAGGTGAATCCGCGTGTACGTCTGCAGCTGTTTCGGGGTGACCGAGGCGCAGGTCAAGCAGCACGCGGAGGACGGTGCCTGCACCCCTCGCCAGATAGCGTCCGCCTGCAAGGCGGGCACGGACTGCGGTTCGTGCGTCCGTCGTATCCAGGCGATTCTCGGCCGGGGCGCCTGCCCCCGCCGCGAGCTGGCCGACCAGGGCCGCCCGGTGCTCGCCGCCGATCTCTCCGGGCTCGACGAAGCGGCGTGACTCAGCTGCTCTCGGGCTGCTCGATGAGCTGCGCGATGTAGAGCGCCTCGCCGAGCTTCTCCACCAGCTCCAGCTGGGTGTCGAGATAGTCGATGTGGTGCTCCTCGTCCTTGAGGATGTCCTCGAAGATGTTCGCGGACGTGATGTCGCCCTTCTCGCGCATCACCTTGATCCCGCGCTTGAGGCGGTCGATCGCCTCCACCTCGATCTGCCGGTCGGCCTCGAACATCTCCTTCACGGTCTGCCCCACGCGGACGTGGAACAGCCGCTGGTAGTTGGGCAGCCCCTCCAGGAACAGGATCCGGTCGGTGAGCACCTCGGCGTGCTTCATCTCGTCGAACGACTCGTGCCGGGTGTACTTCGCGAGCTTGTACCAGCCGAAGTTCTCCTGCATCTTCGCGTGCAGGAAGTACTGGTTGATCGCGGTGAGCTCGCCGGTGAGCTGCTCGTTGAGGAATTCGATGACCTCGGGGTCGCCCTGCATCGCAGAGGCTCCTTCCGCATGGGTTCCGTACCGGACAGATGGGACGTTTGCGGCGCATGATTGCACCGGTGCGGAAGATCGTCCAGTAAGTGCGTACTTAGTAAGTAAGTGCATGCCTGGTGCTAGTTGAGCGATTTGCTGATCTTTGAGTGGTCTGCCTGGTCAGGTGCACCGCTCGTGGTCTGTCAGGATGGAAGGCATGGGTCATCCGGTGGAGCACGCGTCTCGGGAAGCCGCGGGAGCCGGGCTTCCGCCGGGGCAGCGACTGCAGCGCGGCTGGCCGGTCACGCATTACGGCCCGGTGCCCAAGTTCCGGCCCGAGCGCTGGGAGTTCCGGGTCTTCGGCGCCACCGCCGACGGCGACGCGCACATCTGGGACCACGAGCGGTTCACGGCCCTGCCGTACACCACCGTGGTCGCCGATCTGCACTGCGTGACGAAGTTCAGCATGCTCGGCGCGGAGTGGGGCGGGGTCCCGGCGCGGACCGTCCTGGAGCTCGCGCCGCCCGCCCCCGATGTCACCCATGTGATGGTCTGGGCGGAGTACGGCTTCAGCTCCAACCTGCGCCTCGCGGACTTCGCCGCCGAGCACACCCTCTTCGCGACCCACAAGGACGGCGAACTCCTCACCGCCGAGCACGGTTTCCCGGTCCGCCTGGTCGTCCCCCACCTTTATGCCTGGAAGGGCCCCAAGTGGGTCCGCGGTATCGAGTACATGACCGCCGACCGCCGTGGCTTCTGGGAGGAGCGCGGCTACCACAACATCGGCGACCCCTGGAGGGAGCAGCGCTACTCCTACCAGGAGGGGCCGGGAGACGGTCCGGAGCTCTGAGCTCCCGCCCGCTCAGTGGTGGTACCGGTGCACCACCGCGTGCCCCCTGCCCCGCCCGATCGTCCACTTGTTGACCGGCGCGGTCACCGTGAACGCGAGCACGAGCGAGACGGCCAGCGAGACCCAGAACAGGGCGTCGTCCAGCTGGGCGTCCATCGCGGCCGGCCAGACCAGGATCGTGCCGTTGTCGATCAGCTCCATCACGGCGATGGAGAGGGTGTCCGCGGCCAGCGCCACACGCAGGGCGGTGCGGACGTCGACGCCCGCCTTCAGGACCCCGCGCATGGTGAGCGCGTAGCCGAAGAAGAACGCCAGCACGATCGCGAGCAGTGTGGTCGGCAGGTTCCCCCAGCCGAACGCCGTGCCGACGACCATGCCGAGCACCTCGCCGATGGCGCAGCCGGTGAGGCAGTGCAGGGTGGCCTGGGCGGCCATGGCCCAGGAGGCCCCGGTGCCGCCGTGTGCCTCCTGGTGTGCGTGAGTGTGTTCGGTGTGCTCGTGGACGGCGTGCTCGTGGTCCATGGCTGACCCCCGGCGTCAGGTGCGAATCCTTCTGTGACGCCAACATGTATACCCCCCAGGGGTATTCCGGGGAAGGGGTCGGGCTCGTTCCGGTAACTGCACGCACATTCCGTGCCCAGAGCGCTACGCTGAGATTCTTGCCTGGCGGGAGACGCGCCGGGCGGAGACGGATCCGGGGGACCCTTGGGGTTCCGCTTGTGATCCGGTTCGGGGGCGAGCGGTCGGGGGACGACGGTGGGGCTGTTCGGAGAGCGGCATACCTTCATGGGGGGCCTGGGTCCGGGGGACCGGGAGGCGCTGGCGGGACTCGGCACCCGGCACGAGTACCCGCCGTACGACACGGTCGTCGCGGAAGGCGACCGCACCACGTTCGCGGTGGTCCTGCTCAGCGGCTGGTGCACGGTGTGGACGCCGACCGAGCGCGGTGGCCGGCTGATCCTGGCACTGCGCCGGGCCGGCGAGGTCGTCGGCGACATGGCGGCGCTCGACGGTCGCCCGCGCAGCGCCTCGGTGAGCACCCTCGGCCAGATGACCGGACTGGTCGTACCCGGGGAGCGGTTCCGGCGGTTCCTCGCCTCCCGGCCGCACGCCAACGCGCTGATGATGAACCAGCTCACCGAGCGGCTGCGCAGCGCGGACCACGAGCGCCGGGCCCTGGCCTCCATGACCGTGCTGCAACGGCTCGCCGAGCGCCTGGTCGAACTCGCCGACCGCACCGGCCGGCCGGAGAACGAGGCCGTGACCATACGGCTGCCCCTCGCGCAGCACGAACTGGCCGCGTCCGTGGGCTCCACCCGCGAGGCCGTCGCCAAGGCCCTGCGCCTGTTACGGGAACAGGGCCTGGTCCGCACCGGCCCCGGCACCCTGGCCGTGGCCGACCTGGACCCGCTCCGCCTGCTCGCCGCCGGACAACCACACGGCACGGAGACCTGACAAGCACACGTCCCGCGCTGTGTAAACGGCTACAGCGGTGACCGTCCGGCTCCGCGACCATCACAGCCGAGGGGCCGATGGTCCGGCGGGACGGCAGGGAGGAGAGAACGATGGAGGGGGAAGCCGCGTACGGCTTCATCGTCAACGTGGACGCGCAGGGCTCGGGCCTGCTGTCCGACACCGAGAAACCCGAGATGCGGCGCAGACTCTACGACGTCACGGGCACCGCCTTCGAACAGGCAGGCATCCGCCCGCCGCGCCTCTACCAGGAGGACCGCGGCGACGGCATCCTCAGCGTGCTGGCGCCCGACGTGCCGCCCGCCCGGGTCGTGGGGGAGTGGGTGGAGCAGCTCCACCAGAACCTCCGGGAGAGCAACCGGGACCTCAGGAAGCCGCTCCGGCTGCGCGTGGGACTGCACATCGGCCGGGTCACGGCCGACGCCTACGGCCGCTCCGGGCGTGCCGTGGACCTGGCCTGCCGGCTGTGCGACTGCGGCACCGCGAAGGCGATCCTCAAGGCCGCGGACGGCTCGCCCCTGGTGGTGATCGCCTCCGACCGCGTGCACGAGGACTTCGTCCTGCCCGGCGGGCGCTGGGTGGACCCCGGGCACTACCGCCGGCACGACGTGGAACTCAAGGAGGGCCGCACCACCGCCTGGTTCATGGTCCCCGGCCGCTCGGAGCCGCCCGAGCCGCCCGAGCCGCCCGAGCTGTCCGAGCCGGCGGAGCCGGCGGAGCTGTCCGAGGCGGCCGCGCCGGCCGCTGCGGAAGGCACGAAGGTGAGCACCCCGCCGCGGCCGACGGCTGCCCCGGACACCGGGGGCCGCTTCGTCCAGAACATCCACCAGCACGGCGACGGAGAGGTCGTCGCCGCCGAACGGATCGAGACCCTCAACATCGACCGCCGCGGCGGTGGCCGGTGAACGCCCAGAACCCCCCGCCGCCCCAGGGCGGCCCGAAACCGCCGCAGCAACCGCAGCCGCAGCAGAAGGCCGAGCCGGACAAGCCGCAGGGCGCCGAGTCCGGCGGCGCGCTCGAGCCGGAGAAGGCCGACGTCATCGGCGGCTCCGCCGCCGACCCGCTCGGCGAGGAGGCGCTGCCCGGCGCCGCGGCCGCCGCCTCCCGGATCTACCGCTCGACCGTCAGCCAGCACGGCACCGGCACCCTCATCAGCTCCGGATCCGTCGGCACCATGAACTTCTACAGCCGGCAGGCGGCCGAACGCGTCCTCGCCGGCCCGCTCCCGGAAGACCAGCTGCGCAGACTGCGCGAGGTCTTCCAGGAACCGGCGGACTACGGCGAACACCGCGAGCAACTGCGCGACGGACGCCTCCTGGTGCTGTACGGCCAGCCCGGCACCGGCCGCGCCTACACCGCCCTGTCCCTGCTGGACGGCCTGACCGGCGGCCGGGTCTCCCGGCTCGACCCGCGCACCGACCTGGATCGACTCGACGACGACCAGATCAGCGACGGCCACGGCTACGCCCTGGAGCCGAGCGCCACCGGGTTACCGGACGAGACCGGCCTCGACCGGCTCTGCCAACTGCTCGGCGAGAAGGACGCGTACGCGGTCCTGCTGGCCACCCCCGAACCCGGAGACGTGCTCTCCCGCAGCGGCCGCTACTACCGCGCCCACACCCCGGCCGCCCAGACCGCCGTACTCGAGGGCCACCTCGCCGTCGAACTGGCCGACAAGGCCCCCGAGCTGTACGAGCGGGCCAGGGCGACCGCCCTGGACCCCGACGTCCTGGAGGCGCGCGGCCTCGACGAACTGCGGCCCGCGGAGGCCGCCCACTACGCGCGGCTCCTCGCCCGGCACACCAGGGACGAGCTCACGCACGACGAACTCCTCGCCGAATGCCGGAAGTTCGCCGAGAACCAGGCCGCCGAATGGTTCGCCGGCGGGGTCCGCTCCGAGACCCCGGAGCGGCTGCGGGACGCGGCCTACCGGATCGCCGTCGCCGTCCTCGACGGGGCCTCGCTCAGCGCCGTCGCCGAGGCCGCCGAGGTGCTCGCCTGGGAACTGGCCGTCACCGTCGACCCCGAGGCCACGCCCGGCCGCCCGCTGTTCAGCGACGGCGTCGACGCCCGGCTGGTCTCCGCCCGCGCGGTCGCCGAACTCGGCACCGAGGAGGTCGGCACCGAGGAAGTGCCGGTGCGCACCGTGCGGTTCGGCGGCGAGGCCCTCGCCCCGGCCGTCCTCGGCCACCTCTGGCAGCACCGGCACAACGCGCGCGGACCCGTGCTGCGCTGGCTGGCCGGACTCTGCGAGGACGACCGGCCCCAGGTCTGGGTGCGGGCCGCGGTGGCGGCCGGCCAGCTGTGCCGACTCGACCTGTCGCACACCGTGCACGAACTGGTGCAGCCCATGGCCCAGGCCGAGCGGGCCCGCCGTCGGCTGTTCGCCGCGACCGTCCTCGACGTGGCGCTGCGCTCCCCGGAGGTCGGCACCGCGATCCGCGCCCTGGTCGGTTCCTGGGCCCGCTACGGCGACGAACAGCTGCGCTGGACGGCGGGCGCCGTGCTCGGCCGGGGCAGGGCCACCGACACCGTCCGCGAGAGCCTCGACCTGCTCGGCGGGGTCGGCGTCTGGGACGAGGGCAGGCTGCGGTCCGGCGCCGCCGTCCAAGTGGCCCACTTCGCCGGCGCCCACCCCGAGGCACAGACCCTGCGCCGGATCCGCGCCTGGCTCTCCGACGAACGCCGGCCCCAGCAGGACCTCGGCCTGCAGTCCACGGTCTACCTCGCCTCCGTCCCCGTCACCGACCTCTGGAACCAGCACGAGGACCTGGAGGGCTACGGCGACTGGCCGCTGATGCTGGCCCTGGCCGCCGTCCGGCCCGCCCTCGCCCCGGAACTCGCCGGGCTCCTGTGGACCGCGCTGCAGACCCCACGGTCCTACGAGGCGGCGATCGAGACCCTGTCCGACTGGCTGAGCGGCTCGGCCGACCAGCCTTGGGCCGAGCCCCTGGAGCGGTTCCTGCCGCTCCTCGTGCACAGCCACGACGACCGCAACCGGCTGCTGGCCCTCATCAGGGAACTCACCGAAGACCCCGACCAACCACTGAACGAACAGCAGGTCCGCCGCTTGTGGGGGGCGGTCCAGGGAGCGAGTACACCATGACGCACAACCAGTGGCAGCCGTGGCCGCCCCAGGACGAGGAGTTCGTCCTGCCGCACGACCTCAGAGGCCCCTTCGTCCGCGAGTTCGCCCCGCAGGCCACCTACCGGCACCGCAACAGCCAGGTGGCCTCGGTGCTCTACTACAAGAACGGCGGGCACAGCATCCTCACCGTCCGCGGCGCCGAGCACTTCAACAAGCCGCTGATGGGCAGGCCGACCTCGGTGTGCTGGATCGCGCGCGGTCAGCACCAGGTCTCCTTCCAGCTGGCGCTGCCCACCCTCGGCGACCGGGCCCAGTTCCGGGCGGGAGCGGACGTCAACTGGGAGGTCCGCGACTTCTACACCGCCGCCGAGAAGCGCGTGGTCGACGTGGAGCGGATGCTCCGCCCGTCCCTTGAGGCCCGGTTGCGCGGGCTCAGCCGCCGCTACAGCCTGGACTCGGCCCAGCAGGTCGACGAGGCCATCCAGGACGAGCTGGCCAGCGGCCGGTGGAACGACTTCGGTGCCGAACTGGGCCTCGCCACCCAGGTGTTCGTCCGCATCGACCTCGGGCAGGCTGCCGCCGACCACCAGGCCCAGATGGTCGCGGTGGAGAAGGGCGGCGTGGTCCAGGAGGCCATGGACAACGTCACCAAGGCGCGTATCGCGGCCAACATGGACGACGCCCAGAAGCTGATCACGGCCGGCGAGACCGTCCAGTACGCCCACCTGCTCGCCTCGGACCCGGGCCGGGCGGCCGAGATCCTCGGCGTGCTCCAGCAGCAGGCCCGCGACCAGCGCCAGGGCGCCCTGGACTACCTGACCAACCTGATCAACCAGGGCGTGGTCCAGCGCCACCAGATCGACGACCAGGTCCAGGCCCTCATCGACTACAGCCGCACGGTCTCCACCGGCGTCTTCCCGGGCGGCCTGCCGCAGGCCCCGACCTCGCTGCCGGTGCCGCCCCTGCCCCCGATGCCGCCCGCGCCCCCGCTGCTCCCGGCCGACGCACCTCCGCTCCTCCCGGCCGACGCGCCCCCGCCGGTTCCGCCGGTTCCGCCCGTGCCGCCGGCGGACGCCATCCCCGGGCAGGGGACGGGGGTGGAGGACGACTCCAGCCCCGAGGCACGCCGATGACCCCGGGCGAGCCCGACGCCGCCGCGTACTACGTCGCCGAACGGCTGCTGGGGACCGTGCGCGAGGACCTGGGCAGGGCGGACGTGAAGGCGTCCGTCCTGCTCTCGGGCGCCGTCGCGGTACCGGCGCTGGTGCTCGGCAGGGGGGCGCCGTCCGGCGCGTCGGGCGTCGCCCTGGCCTTCCTCGCGGCGGGCGGGACGCTCTGGGCGGCCGGCACCCTGCTGCTGCTCGCGGTGATCGTGCCCCGCACCCGCACGGTCCGCTCGGCACCCGGCCCGACCTTCTACGCCGACGCCCTGCACGGCATCGACCCGGAGGCGCTGCGCCGCGCCGCCGCCGACGCCGGGGCGGACCAGGTGGGCTGGCTGCTCACCCAGCTCCAGGACGTCAGCGTGATCCTGTCGGCGAAGTACCGCTGGCTGCGCCGGTCGATGGCGCTGCTCGGCGCGGGGCTGCTGCTGGCGGCGGTACCGCTGGCGGTGGGGTGAGCCGTCCGGCGGGGGGCGTCAGCCGCCCCGGAGCTGCTTGAGGCGCTCGACGTCGGCGGCGTGCCCCTCCGTGCCGCCGGGCGTCTCGATGATCAGCGGTACGCCCGCGGTCGCCGGGTGGGTCATCAGCGCGCGGAACGGATCCTCGCCGATGTGCCCGGCGCCGATGTTCTCGTGCCGGTCCTTGTGCGCGCCGACGACGTCCTTGGAGTCGTTGGCGTGGATCAGCTTCAGCCGCCCCTCGCCGACGGTGTCCACCAGCAGGTCCAGCGTCTGGTGCATCCCGCTCGGCCCGGTCAGGTCGTGCCCGGCGGCGAAGATGTGACAGGTGTCCAGGCAGACGCCCAGCTTCGGATGGGCGTCCAGCGCCTCGAAGTACGGCCCGAAGTCCCAGGTCCGGGAGCAGAGCGAGGCGCCCTGTCCGGCGGTGGACTCCAGGAGCAGGAACGGGTCGTCGTCGTGGGTCAGCTCGTCGAGGAGCGGCAGCAGATGCGTCCGTACCTGCTTCAGCGCCACGTCCCGGGCCCGCCCGCCGGTCGCGCTCCCGGTGTGCACGACCACCCCGAGCGCCCCGATCTCCCGGCCGCGCCGCAGCGAGTGCCGCAGCGACTCCACCGACTTCTCCACGGTCGCCTCGGTGTGCGAGCCGAAGTTGATCAGGTACGGGGCGTGCACATACGCCGGGACCGCCTCCTCCGCACAGGCCGCGCGGAACGCCTCGTCCTGCTTCGGGCTGCCCGCCGGGGTGGCCCAGCCGCGCGGGTTGGCGACGAAGACCTGCACGGTCTCGGCCTTCAGCTCACGGGCGTACGACAGCCCCACGGAGTGCAGACCGCCGGCCACCGGGACATGGCCGCCGACGGGGTTGCGGGAGGGACCTGACTGCTCGCTCTTCACCCGTCCAGGGTGTCACGCCGCGGCCTGGCCCCCGTCACCGGATGGTGATGGTGATCGTCGACCCCTTGGGTGCCTGCTCCCCGGCGTCCACCGACTGTTTCTTCACGGTGTCGCCGAACAGCCCGAGCAGCCCGCGGTTCTCCTTGACCTGGAAACCGGACTGCTCCAGCAGCTTGGTCGCGGCGTCGACGCTCGCCCCGACCACGTTCGGAACCTCCACCAGCTCCGGGCCCTTGGACAGCGTCAGCGTCACGGTGTCGCCCTCGGCGGCCTGCGCGTCGCCCGCCGGGGTCTGCTGGGCGACCTGCCCCTGGTCGTACTCGGAGTTGATCTCGGTGGCGGACACCGTCACCTTCAGCCCGGCCTCCTGAAGCTCCTGCCGGGCGTCGTCCAGGTCGTCGCCGGTGACGTCCGGGACGTCGACCGGGGCACCCTTGCTGACGACGAGCGCGATCGCGGTCCCCGCGTGCCGCTCGGTACCCGCCCCCGGATCAGTCGAAATGACCGAGCCCCTGGGCACGTCCTCGCTGAACTCGCGGGTCACCATGCCCGGTTCGAGCCCGTCCGCCGTGAGCAGCAACTTGGCCCTGGCCAGCGTCCGCCCCTGCACATCCGGCACGTTCACCGTCTCGGGGCCGTCCGAGACGGTCAGCTTCACCGAGTCGTTGCTGCGGATCCGGTGGCCGGCCGCCGGGTCGGTGCTGATCACCGTGCCCCGCTTCACCGTGTCGCTGTAGGCGTGCTCGACCGATCCGACGTCCAGCCCGGCCTCCTTCAGCCGCGCGGTGGCCTGGGCCTCGGTCTTCGACAGCAGGGGCGGGACCTTGGTGAACTGCCCGGTGTTGATGTACCAGACGCCGGCGCCCGCCCCGAAGACGATCAGTACGGCGACGACCAGCGTCAGCAGCCCGCGCCGGGACCGACGGCCCCCGCGCCGCCGGTCGGATGGGGGTGCCCCCGCGCGAGCGAAGCCGAGCGTGGGGGAGGGCGGCGCCTCGAACCGGCTGGTCCGCAGCACCCCCTCGTCCTCCTCGTTGACGGGCAGGGGGCGGGGCACGGTGAGCGACCGGGGTATGACACTGGTCCGGTCCTCGGCGATGTCATGCGCCTCGGTCAGCGCCTGCGGCGGCACGGCGTCCAGCTGCTCGGCGCCGAGCGCGCTCCGCGCCTGCCGCAGCAGGGCGAGCAGCGCGACCGCGTCGTACGGCCGGACCTCGGGGTTGCGGGCGGTGCCGAGGGCGACCAGCTCGTCCAGCTCGTAGGCCAGCCCCGGCACGACGGCGGACGGCGCCGGCACGTCCTCGTGCAGATGCTTGTACAGGATGATCGCGGGCGAGTCCCCGTCGTGCGGCTTCTGCCCGGTGAGCATCTCGTACAGCACGACACCGCACGCGTACACGTCGACGCGCGGATCGGCGGTGCCGTTCTCGACCTGCTCGGGCGCGAGGTAGGCCACGGTCCCGAGCACGGCCCCCGTCGTACTGGTGACGCTGTCCACGGACCGCACCAGCCCGAAGTCCGCGACCTTGACCCGCCCGTCGTCCCCTATCAGCACGTTCTCGGGCTTCATGTCCCGGTGCACGAACCCGGCGCGGTGCGCGGCGCCCAGCGCGGCCAGCACCGGCTCCAGGATGTCCAGCGCGGCCCGCGGCTGCAGCGCGCCGCGCTCGCGCAGCACGTCACGCAGGGTGCAGCCGGCGATGTACTCCATGGCGAGATACACGTACGACCGGTCGGCCCCCTGGTCGTAGACCTGGACGACGTTCGGGTGGGCCAGCCGGGCGACCGACTTGGCCTCCCGGATGAACCTCTCCACGAAGGACCCGTCGGCGGCGAGCGCCGGGTGCATCACCTTCAGCGCGAGCACGCGGTCCAGCCGGATGTCCAGGGCCCGGTACACCGTGGCCATCCCGCCGACGGCGATCCGCGCGTCGACGCGATACCGGCCGTCGAGCACCTGCCCGACGAGGGGGTCCTGAAGGGTCGTATCCACCCAGCGAGTGTACGAGGACCGACTGACAGCCCCACAGGTGAGACCGCTTTCCCCCGGGGACTGCAGCGCACCTGTGACGCTTCGCACCTGGCTGAAATATGCACCTACCCACCCGCGACCGCCGACACCGACCGGCCTCGGGCATGCTTTCTCCCCCTTCCCGCAGCCGCCGACGGTGCTCGGCCCCCACGGGAGAGTCCCGCTTCTCAGCAGACGGTTTCGGGTGGTGCGTGGGTGGGAGACGAGGCGGGAGCGGGCCGGCGCTCAGAACGCAGGACGCTCGGGGTCCAGCACGGCCAGGCCCTCCGCAGGAGACGACGCCTCCGCGAGGTACCGACGGGGAATCCGCCCCGCCAGCCGGGCCAGCCGCCCCGCCTCCACCCCGGCCCGCATGGCGTGAGCCATCCGCTCGGGATCCTGTGCCCGCGTCACCGCAGACGCCAGCATCACCCCCGCACACCCCAGCTCCATCGCCAGCGCCACGTCCGACGCCGTACCGGCTCCCGCGTCCAGAATCACCGGCACCCGCGCGTGCTCGACGATCAGCCGGAAGTTGTGCGGGTTGCGGATCCCGAGCCCGGACCCGATCGGCGACCCGAGCGGCATCACCGCGGCGCACCCCACGTCCTCCAGCTTCCGGGCCAGCACGGGATCGTCGTTCGTGTACGGCAGCACCGTGAACCCGTCGTCCACCAGCGTCTCCGCCGCGTCCAGCGTCTCGACCGGATCCGGCAGCAGCGTCCGCTCGTCGGCGATGACCTCCAGCTTGATCAGCGAGGTCCCCAGCGCCTCCCGCGCCAGCCGGGCCGTCAGCACGGCCTCCCCGGCGGTGTAGCACCCCGCCGTGTTCGGCAGCACCCGGATCCCGAGCCGTTCGAGGACCGACAGCACGGATCCCCGTACCCCCGGGTCCACCCGCCGCATCGCGACCGTGGTCAGCTCGGTCCCGGACGCGACGAGCGCCCGCTCCAGCACCTCCAGGCTGGGCGCACCCCCGGTCCCCATGATCAGCCGGGAGGAGAAGGTCGTACCCCCGAGGACGAACGGGTCGTCGGCCATGGCTCAGCCTCCCTGTACGGCGGTGAGGACTTCCACGCGGTCGCCTTCGGCGAGCCCGGTCGCCGCCCACTGCCCGCGCGGTACGACGGTCTCGTTGACGGCCGCGGCCACCCCGGAGGGCGCGGCGGTGAGGGACTTCACGAGCGTGTCGAGAGCGGTGCCCGGGGCGATCTCCCGGCGCTCCCCGTTGACGGAGATGGTGACGGAGATGTTCATGCGGTCTGCTCCACAAGGACGGCGCCGAATCGCCTCGGCGTGAACGGACGGGCTTCCTCCGGCAGCTCGCCGCCGGCCAGCAGCTCCGCCATCACGTCCCCCGTGACCGGCGTGAGGAGCACCCCGTTGCGGTAGTGCCCGGTGGCCAGCAGCAGCCCGTCGAGGCGGGTCGGCCCGAGCAGCGGCGCGTTGTCGGGGGAGCCGGGGCGCAGCCCGGCCCGGGTCTCGGTCAGGGGCAGTTCGGTGATCCCGGGCACCAGCTCGTGCGCGTCGCGCAGCAGCTCGTACACCCCGCCCGCCGTGACCGTCGTGTCCCAGCCGAGCTCCTCGCTGGTCGCGCCGACGACCAGTTCGCCGTTCTCCCGGGGCACCAGGTAGACGTTCCCGCCGCGCACCACGGCCCGTACGGTCCGGCTGAGGAACGGCGCGTACCGCGCGGGCACGGTCAGCCGCAGCACCTGCCCCTTCACCGGCCGCACCGGCGGCAGCACGTCGTCCGGCACGCCCGCCAGCCGCCCGCTCAGGCTCCCGCCGGCGAGCACCACCTGCCCGGCACCCAACGTGTCACCCGCACGGGTGCGGACACCGGCGGCGCGTCCCCGTGCCACCTCCAGGCGCTCGGCCCAGTCGCGGTGGAGGACCACCCCGGTCCGCTCGCACGCGGCCACCAGCGCGGCCGCCAGTCGGCGCGGGTCGATCTGGTGGTCGCCGTCGACCCGCAGCCCGCCGCGCACGCCCGGCGCGAGCATCGGCTCCAGGCGCCGGCACTCGCGCCCGGACAGCCACTCGGACTCCAGTCCCGACTGCTGCTGGAGCGCGTGCAGCTCACGCAGATGGGCGCGGTCGTCGGCGTCCAGCGCGACCGCGAGCGTGCCGCAGCGCCGGTAGCCGAGGTCGTGGCCGGTGAGCTCGGTCAGCTCGGCGGCGAAGCTCGGATAGCGGCGCGCGGAGGCCAGGTTGAGCCCCAGCAGGGTCTGCTCGCCGTAGTGCAGTTCGGTGACCGCGGCCAGCATCCCGGCCGCGACCTGCGCGGCCCCGCCGCCGGGCGCGGGGTCCACCAGGGCGGTGGCGAGCCCGCGCTGCGCGGCGCGCCAGGCCGTGACCAGGCCGATGATTCCGCCCCCGATGACGAGGACGTCGGACGTACGTGAGGACATGGGCGTCCAGCCCCTCCCTTCGCCGGCATGACCCGGATCAGGTTCGTACGGTCGGAGGCCGCCAGCCTCCCTCTCAGCCCGGTGCGTCCGGGCTCCCGCGTGTGCTTCCCCGTCACCCTAGCCCGCGGAGCTCCGCCCTTGTAAGACGGCCTCGGACCGCGCTGTGGAACAGGTCACTCGCCGCGCCCCTGACTGACTCTTTGTCAGTTGTCTATCGTTCTTCTCCATGGTGACTTGTCTATGGTGATCAGGTGAGCGAGCAGACGCAGGGACGGAGCACGTCACAGACGCGGCGCGTGGTCGTCGTGGGCGCGGGCATGGCCGGGGTGCAGACCGCCGTCGCCCTGCGCGAGCGGGGGTTCACCGGCACCGTCACGCTGATCGGCGCCGAGCCGCACCAGCCGTACGACCGGCCGCCGCTCTCCAAGGCCGTGCTGCTCGGCAAGGCCGAGGGCTCCGCCTTCGAGGTCGACTTCGAGGCGCTCGGCATCGAGCTGGCACTCGGCCGCGACGCGCTGGGCGTGCGCACCGCCGACCACGAGCTGGACACCGAGGCCGGACCGGTGCCGTACGACGTCCTGGTCCTCGCCACCGGCGCCGAGCCGATCACGCTGCCCGGCACCGAGGGGGTGCCCGGCGTCCATCTGCTGCGCACCCTGGACGACGCTGAGCGGCTGCGGCCCGTGCTCGCCCGGCAGCACGACATCGTGGTCGTCGGCGCGGGCTGGATCGGCGCCGAGTTCGCCACCGCGGCCCGCGAGGCCGGCTGCGCGGTGACGGTCGTGGAGGCCGCCGACCGCCCGCTCGCGGGAGCGCTCCCGGCCGAGGTCGCCGCGCCCATGACCGCCTGGTACGCGGACAGCGGCACCGAACTGCGCACCCACGCGCGCGTGGCCGGCGTCGAGCCCGGCGCGGTGGTGCTCGACGACGGCTCGCGGCTGCCCGCGGGCGCCGTCGTGGTCGGTATCGGGGCCCGCCCCGCCACCGCCTGGCTGGCCGGCTCCGGCATCGAGCTGGGCACCCACGGCGACGTGCTGGCCGACGACCGTCTGCGCACCGGCGTCCCGGACGTCTACGCGGTCGGCGACTGCGCCTCCTTCCCGTCCGGCCGTTACGGCGAGCGCCTGCTGGTCCACCACTGGGACAACGCCCTCCAGGGCCCGCGCACGGTCGCCGCCAACATCCTCGGCGAGTCCGACGCGGTCTACGACCCGGTCCCGTACTTCTGGTCGGAGCAGTTCGGCCGCTTCGTCCAGTACGCCGGCCACCACGCCGGCGCCGACCGCCTGGTGTGGCGCGGCGACCCTTCCGGCCCGTCCTGGAGCGTCTGCTGGCTCCGCGAGAGCCGCCTGGTCGCTCTGCTGGCGGTAGGCCGCCCCCGGGACCTGGCGCAAGGCCGCCGCCTGATCGAGGCCGGCCGTGAAATGGACCCGGAGGCCCTGTCCGACCCCGCCCGCCCCTTGAAAAACGCGACTGCGGCGCCCCTTTAGGGGCGCGGGGCTGTACCGATATGCGGCTGCGCCGCGTGGGCGCGACCAGCCCCTACGGCGCCGCACCCGAACGACGACACATCCCGCCCCCACCCATCGCGGCCCACCCGGCAGAACGCCTACCCTTGACCCCGTGACCGAGATTGACGCAAACATCGATGCTCTCGTCCCCGCCTGGCTCACCCTCCCCGACATCGCAGAGATGATGGACGTCGAGGTGACGCGCGTGCGGCAGCTGGTCAAGGAGGGCCAGCTCATCGCCGTCCGCCGTGGTGAGAACAAGGCACTGCACGTTCCCGCCGCCTTCATCGACGGGGACAAGGTCGTCAAGGGCCTGACCGGCACCCTGACGCTTCTGCGGGACGACGGCTTCACCGACGAAGAGATGCTGGAGTGGCTCTTCACTCCCGACGAGACCCTGCCCGGCACCCCCGCACAGGCGCTCAGCGAGAATCGCGGCACGGAGGTGAAGCGCCGCGCCCAGGCGCTCGCCGTCTGAGGCACGTCTGAGGCAACCAGTACCGAACCGACGGGGGACACCGATGACCGACACCGCCCGCGCCCAGCTGGCCGATGCCCGGCTCTACCTGTGCACGGACGCCCGTAAGGAGCAGGGCGACCTCGCCGGGTTCCTGGACGCGGTCCTGGCGGGCGGTGTCGACATCGTGCAGCTGCGCGACAAGGGCATGGAGGCCGCCGAGGAGCTGGAGCACCTCGCCGTGTTCGCCGACGCCTGCGCCCGGCACGGCAAGCTGCTCGCGGTCAACGACCGCGCGGACGTGGCCCACGCCGCCGGTGCCGACGTGCTCCACCTCGGCCAGGGCGACCTGCCGGTCCCGGCCGCCCGCGCGGTCCTCGGCCCGGACGTCCTGATCGGCCGGTCCACGCACGCCGAGTCCGAGGCCGCCGCGGCCGCCGTGCAGGACGGCGTGGACTACTTCTGCACCGGCCCCTGCTGGCCCACCCCCACCAAGCCCGGCCGCCCCGCCCCCGGCCTCGGCCTGGTGCGGTACACCGCCGCGCTGGGCACCGACCGCCCCTGGTTCGCCATCGGCGGCATCGACCTCGGCAACCTCGACCAGGTACTGGACGCGGGTGCCCGCCGGGTGGTCGTGGTCCGCGCGCTCACCGCGGCCGACGACCCGGGCGCGGCGGCGGCCGAGTTCGCGAAGCGCCTGCGGTCGCGGTGACGCGCAGGGGGTCGCTGTCCGGAAACTTGTCCAGTATCCGGACGCGAGCTCGACAATTCGGGCAAATATCCCGAGTTCGGTTGGGTGGCCGTCCGCCCCTGGCTAACCTGCGGGTATGGCCCTAGGAACCGCATCGACCAGGACTGACCGCGCACGCACCGTGCGCGACATGCTCGCCACCGGCAAGAACACGTACTCGTTCGAGTTCTCGGCGCCGAAAACCCCCAAGGGCGAGCGGAACCTGTGGAGCGCGCTCCGGCGGGTCGAGGCGGTCGCCCCCGACTTCGTCTCCGTGACCTACGGCGCCGGCGGTTCGACCCGCGCGGGCACGGTCAAGGAGACCCAGCAGATCGTCGCCGACACCACGCTCACCCCGGTCGCCCACCTCACCGCGGTCGACCACTCGCTGGCCGAACTGCGCAACATCATCGGCCAGTACGCGGACGCCGGGATCCGCAACATGCTCGCGGTGCGCGGTGACCCGCCCGGCGACCCGATGGGCGACTGGGTGGCGCACCCGGAAGGCCTGACCTACGCGGCCGAACTCGTCCGGCTCATCAAGGAGTCGGGCGACTTCTGCGTGGGTGTCGCCGCCTTCCCGGAGATGCACCCGCGCTCCGGCGACTGGGACGCCGACGTCCGGCACTTCGTCGACAAGTGCCGCGCGGGCGCCGACTACGCCATCACGCAGATGTTCTTCCAGCCCGAGTCGTACCTTCGCCTTCGTGACTCGGTCGCCGCGGCCGGCTGCGAGACCCCGGTCATCCCGGAAATTCTGCCCGTCACCAGTGTGAAGATGCTGGAACGGCTGCCCAAACTCAGCAACGCCGCCTTCCCGGACGCCCTGAAAGAGCGGATCCTCACAGCGAAAGACGATCCGGCGGCGGTACGCTCCATTGGCATCGAATACGCCACGGAGTTCTGCGCCCGGCTGCTGGCCGAGGGAGTGCCAGGACTGCACTTCATCACGCTCAACAACTCCACGGCGACGCTGGAAATCTACGAGAACCTGGGCCTGCACCATCCCCCGCGGGCCTAGACCGGCCGCACCGGAGTACGACACACTGCGTAGCGGTCACAGGAGGAGGGGCGTACATGGGCTGGACGGTCCTCTACGTAGCGTTCGGCATCGTCGCGCTGTGGTTGCTCGGCGAGGTGCTGCTGCAGTACAAGGCGCGGCTGCGCTGGCGACTGCTCGCCTTCGTCGGCTTCCTCGGGGTCGTGTTCGGTGTCCTGATCCCCTCGGTCATCGTGATCGGTGTGGGCGCGATCGCGTTCGCGGTCGGCCAGACCTACGTCACGCTGTCGTTCCGCCGCGGCTTCGAGGCCGGCTGGGCGGTCAAGCGCCCCGGCACGGACGGTGACGAAGGCCTGACCAAGCGCCGCCGCGGCGAGCCGGACGAGGACGCTGGCCTGGAGGCCACCGACCCCGACGCGGCCGACGCCGCCTACGCCGAGCAGCAGGGCGCCTACGCCACGGGCAGCATGCCGTCCTACGGCGGTGACGACTACGAGCGTGACGACGTCTTCACCCCGGCGGCCCGCACCATGGAGCCCGGCGCGGCCGAGTCCAGCACGGTGTACGAACCGCAGCCGATGCCCGAGGACACCGGCTCCTACGGCGTCTACCGAGACGCCGGCTACGCGGCCACCGGCGACCAGCAGGCCGCCTACGCGACCGCCGGCCAGGACCAGGCGTACGCCGCCCAGGGCACCGACCAGAACTACGCCTACGACTACTCCGGCTACGGCCAGCAGCAGTACGGCTACGACACGGGCGCCCAGCAGCAGTACGCCAACTACTCCGACCCGTACATCGGCAACAACCAGACCTACGGCGGCACCGGGTACGACCAGTCGTCGTACGGCACCCAGCAGTACGACCAGCAGGGGTACGCCCAGGGCCAGTACGGCACCGGCGGCTACGGCGAGACCCCGGCGGGCGGTGTCTGGGTACCGCAGCAGCGCGCCGACGAGACCTACGGCGGCGAACTCCCGCAGGAGCAGCCGTACCCCTACCAGGGGCAGGGCGACGACGGGCAGGGGCAGCAGCAGGGCCAACAGCAGGGCAACGGGTACGACGAGCAGCAGTACCGTTTCTGAAGCGGCCCCGAAGAGCCCGGCTCACTGCGAGCCGCGGAACTCCGGCCCCTCCACGATCAGCCCCGCCACCAGCGCCCCCGACATACCCGCATGCGGAAGCCCACCGCCGGGGTGCGACCGGCCGCCCACCCGGTACAGGCCAGGCAACCGGGTGGTGTTGGCCGGGTGCAGAAAGCGGCCCTCGCCGCCCGCGAGGGCCGGAGCGGAGATCCCCCCGGACCCGGTGGTGGCCGTGTCCCGTTCCGGCAGTCGCGTCTCGTGCCAGATCAGGCGCTCCCGCAGCCCCGGAACGGCGGTCTCGGCGGCTTCGAGGAGGAAATCCGTGTAGGCCCCGACGGTGCTCTCCCGCTCCCAGCCGGCCTCGGCCGACAACACCGCCGACAGCACCACGGACTCGTGGTCGTCGTCCGGTCTGAGCGCCGGGTCGTCGGGGCGCAGCACCGTCACGGTGGGGCACACCGGCCGGTCGCCGCCGGGTGAGGCCAACAGGTCCAGCTCGGTCTCCTCGTCCGGGGCGTGCACGATCGTGCGGTGTGCGGCACCGGCCTCGCGCCCGCCACGCAGCGCCAGCAGCACGGTGAAGCGGCCCGGCCGCGCCGCCTTCCGGTCGGCCCGCACATCACCGTCGGCGTCCAGCGGGCACCCCGTCCGCCGGGTGAGGGCGTCGAGCCGCACCGGATCCACTCCGGCCACCACATGGTCGACGTCGATCACACCGCCTCCCCCAGAGCCGAAAGCCTGGGAGGTGCCCCCAGCGAGCTCCACCCCCGCCGCGCGGCCGTCCTTCGCCAGCACCGCCGTGACCTCTGCGCCGAACACGAACTCGACTCTCCGGCGCACGCACCGCTCGTACACCGCGCGCGCCAACTCCCTTGTGCCACCGCGCACATACCAGGTGCCGAAGGCATGCTCCAGATACGGCAGGACGGCCGCGCTCGCCGGAGTGTCACGGGGGTTGAGGCCGTGGGCGAGCGCATGGCTGTTCAGGAGGGCGGCGAGGCGCTCGTCGCGCAGCTCCCAGGCGCCGATCTCGGCGAGCGTGGCCGCCCGGCGGGTGCGCAGCAGCTTCTTGTGCGGCACCGACGGGTACGGCTCGCGCTCGGCCAGCACCTGCCAGTTCGGCCACAGCGGTTCCTCCAGGAGCGGGCGCCTGGTGCGGTCCCAGGCCTCCCGGGCCCGCACCAGGAAGTCGCCCCAGCGCTGCCCGGCGCCCGCCCCGAGGGCCTCGTCGAGGGCGGTGACGACGCCCGCGCGGGACGCGTTCGGCAGCGAGACCGCCGTGCCGTCGGCGAAGACGTGCCGGGCCGACGGGTCCACCTGGACCAGCTCGACACAGTCCTCCAGCGGCTCCCTGCCGGTCTTGACGAACAGGTCGCGGTAGACGGCGGGCAGCGGCAGCAGCCCGGGGCCGGTGTCGAAGGCGAACCCGTCACGCTCGAACCGGCCCACCCCGCCGCCGTACGTGTCCGTCCGCTCGTACACCGTCACCCGGTGGCCCGCGACGGCCAGCCGGGCGGCCGCCGCCATGGCGCCCATCCCGGCGCCGATCACCGCAATCCGTCCCATGCCCGCGACTTTATCGACCGCCACTGACACTCCGGCCCGGCGGGCCGTCAGCCGGGCGGCCGTCCCACCTGCGCCGCGAGCCGCCGTTCCTCCCGGCGCTGGGCGCGGCGGCGCCAGAAGCGCCGGATCCGGGAGATCAGGAACACCAGCACGATCAGGCCGGTGGCCAGCAGTACACCCGCGATGATCGCCGCCGGCAGCGGATGGAACATCGCGAACGTCACGATGCCGGCGACCCCGAGATCCTCCGCGAGGCTCACCACGATGTTGCTGAACGGCTCCGGCGAGGTGTTGATCGCCATCCGGGTGCCGGCCTTCACGGTGTGGCTGGCGAGGGCCGTGGAACCGCCGACCAGCCCGGCCGCCACGTCCGAGAGCGAGCCGCTGTGCCCGGCGAGCAGCGCCCCGACCCAGGCGCCCGCCACCGGCCGGATCACCGTGTGCACGGAGTCCCACGCCGAGTCGACGTACGGGATCTTGTCGGCGACCGCCTCGCACAGGAACAGCACGCCCGCGACGATCAGCACCTCGGGGCGCTGCAGCGTCTCGGGGACGTCGTCGCTCAGGCCCGTCGCGCCGAAGAGACCGAGCAGCAGCACCACCGCATAGGCGTTGATTCCGCTGGCCCAGCCGCTGGTGAAGACCAAGGGGAGTACCGACACGGACGCGATCGTAACCAGTCGGCGGCCGCCCGTCCTGGGCCTGCGTGCGCACACCTGAGTACGCGTACCTAGGGAGCGAGTTGAGTACGCGCGCGGATGGGCCGCGACCTGCGTGAACGAGAGAGTGGAGACACGGAAAGGGGCGCGAGGTCCGGTACCGCCGACACGGGGCGGCGGAACGGTGCCGGCGCCCTCGACCGCTCCTTCCGCCGATTCGCGTCGGCGGAAGCGAGACACGGGGGAGAGGGGACCCGGGGGAACAGCGGGAAACCGGGGGAACACGGGGGAGTACGGAAGGCGCCGGTCCGACGGGCGCCCCCCCGGGGCCCGGCCCCCCCCGGCCGGCCGCGGCCGAAGCCACCCCCCCCCGGCGCCGGGACGGGGGCCGCCCCC
>NZ_JBHXLU010000072.1:0-62792 GCF_042720695.1 Streptomyces sp. NPDC058457
GGCGCGTTCCACGGGGCGATGCCGACGACGACGCCGACCGGCTGACGCACACCGAGGGCGGTCAGGCCGGGCACGTCCGACGGGATCACCTCGCCCACGGCCGCGTAGGCCTGGGCGGCCGCCTCGACGAGCATGCCCTTCGCGACGTGCACGTTGAACCCGCACCAGGGCAGAGTGGCACCCATCTCACGGCTCATCGTGGCCACGATCTCGTCGGTGCGCTCACCGAGCAGGACCGCCGCCCGCTCCAGGACCGACCGCCGCGCGGCCGGCGGAAGACCCGACCACTCGGAAAGCGCGGCCGCCGCCGCGTCCACCGCACGGTTGACATCATCGACGGAGGCTGCCGCGACCCTCGCGATCGACTCACCCGTCAGGGCCTCGGTCGTCTCGAAGTAGCGGCCGCCCTTGGCCGGGACGTGCTCGCCCGCGATGAGGAGGTCGCTGGTCCGGACCGCGCCGGACGTGGGTGCCTTGATCTCAGTAGCTGACATTGTTGTCGCCTCGCCTCCACAACAGCGGCGATCGTCGTCGATCGCCGCGGGAACCTTCATGTCGAACTCTCTGCCGCCGGGCGCCCGCCCTGAAGCCTCTTGTCCGTTCATCGAACAGCAGCGTGAGGGGGATGCGGCCGGCCTTCTCGGGTGTCAGGCCGGCGGCATGCGCTTGGACTGGTGCATGTGCGCCAGGCGCCAGCCCTCCGCGGTCTTCTCCCAGACCCGGGTCATCACCTCCTGTACGGGGAAGGGCGGGAGGTTCTCGTCGAAGAAGATGTGCATCTCCTGGAGACACGTGGTGATCGCGGTGTCGCCGTGGACCGTGATGCTCAGTTCCTCGGCCTTGGCGAAGACGGTGCGGCGACGGGTCGAGGCGAAGTGGGCGAAGGCCTCCCGGCCGTCGATCTTCCCGACCGGGCCGTGGACGACGTGACTGTCCTCGAGCATGAGGGCGATCAGCGCCTTCTCGCCCTCGACGAGAGCCACGAGCCAGGCGGCCTCCGCCTGTTCGATCGCCTGGAGGGTCGCGGTGGGTGCGGTGGACGTGGTCGTTTTCATAGGTCCAGCTCCAGAATCGGTGAGAGTGCTCGCGATGAGCAGGTGGTGAACATGCCGTCGGCGCGTTCCTGATCGGTGAGGACGTCGTCGCGGTGGTCGGGCTCTCCGGCGAGGACACGCACGATGCACTCACCGCAGATTCCCTGCTGGCACGAGTAAGGGGCGTCCACGCCCTGGGCGAGCAGGACGTCGAGGACGCTCTGGCCTTCCTCGATCCGGTACTCGCCGCCGGTCCTGGCGAGCCGCACCCGGAAGGCCCCGCCGGCCTTGTGCGCCTCGGCGTCCTCGACGGGGGCGAAGCGCTCCTTGTGGATCGCTTCGGCAGGCCATCCCGCTGCGAGCGCGGAGGAGATCACGAAGTCCATGAAGCCTCCCGGCCCACAGACGTAGATCGCCGTGTGGGGATCGGGCTGGCCGACGTCGGTGCCGATGCCGAACCGCTGGTCGTCCGGGCCGTCGTCGAAATGGAGCCGGACCCTGGGGTTGTGCTCCAATTCGTCGAGGAACGCCGAGTCTCCCCGGCTGCGCGCGCAGTAGTGCAACTCGTATTCCGCGCCGCTCGCTTCGAGCACGTGCGCCATGGCCAGCAGTGGAGTGATGCCGATACCGCCGGCCACCAGCAGATGGCGGCGTGCCTCGCCCGAGATTCCGAACCTGTTCCGGGGACGGGAGATCCGCAGCCTGTCGCCCTTGCGGAGCCGATGCATCCCCAGCGAGCCGCCGCGCGACGCCGTCTCGGCCAGCACCGCCAGTCGATAGCGGGTGCGATCGTGCGGCGGCCCGCACAGGGAGTACTGGCGGACCAGCCCGGCGGCACTGTCGACCAGTACGTCGACATGGGCGCCGGCGGCGAACTCCGGAAGCTCGACGTCGTCGGGACTGACCAGGTCGAGCACCACGATCCGACTGGTCGCGTCGCGCCGGGCGTCCACGATGGTGTCGAGCCACTCGTTGCTCATGATCGTCGCTCAGATTCCAGCGGTGGCCGGGGCGTCGGCGTCGTCGCCCGCCGGGCGCTTGCCGAGGGTGAAGAGCCCGGACTGGGTGCGGTGAACCTCCGAGGGGTCGCGGACGATGTTGATCGGGTCGCGCCCGGCCTCGACGTCGTCGACCATCGTGAGCAGCATGCGGCGCAGCATGACGACGCCGCGGTCCGAGGTGGCCAGGGTCTCCACGGAGTCCAGGGTGATCGCTCCCTGAGAGCCCTGGGCCTCCGCGTCGCCGGGGAACCGGTGGCGCTCCTCGTCGGTCAGCTCGTGGTTCTGCTTGCCGTTCTGCGTGATGCCGATCACGAAGCGGACCATGCGCTCGGGATCATTGGTGCGGATCGAGAAGAAGAGCCGGTTGGTGGTGTCGTCGGAGGGTACGAGCCACAGCAGCTGGTCCGGATTGTCGGGGCTGATCTTCACGTAGTCTGGCAGGCCGAAGATGTTGGGAAGGTGCTGCTCGACCGCGAAGCCGTACTCGGTGACCTCACCGTCCTCGCCCTCGACCTCGAATCGCTGGGTGTACTTCACGCCGTGGTCGGTACGCTCGTATGTCACGCGCTCGGCGATAGTGGCCGGGTCGAAGAAGCTCTCGGGGTAGCCGAACGTCCCGGTGCCCAGCATCTGGTACCCGCTGTGCGTGGAGTGGAGCCAGGTGACGTGCGTCGGGTCGGCGCCGTTCTCGTACATGTTGAGCCAGTTGAAGTCCGCCGGCATGCCGAGGACCGCGGCGTGCGGGACCGGCCAGCTGGCGAAGTACTTCTCGTCCTCGGCGGGGTTTTCCAGCGCGTCGTAACGCGGGAGTTCGGGCTTGAGCTCGGGCGGGCCCATGTAGACGAAGACCAGGCCGTAGCGCTCCTGGACGGGGTACCACGGCTGGCGGGCGGCGTCGCGCCTGCGCCCCAGGGCCGGCTCACACGCCTGCTCGATGCAGCGGCCCTCGACGTCGAACTTCCAGCCGTGGTAGCAGCAGCGGATGCCGTCGTCCTCGACGCGGCCGTAGTAGAGGCTGGCGCCGCGGTGGGTGCAGCGCTCGATCACGACACCGGGCTTGCCCTGTCCGTCCCGGAACACGACCAGGTCCTCGCCCAGTACGCGGGTCTTCTGCGGCAGGGCACCGGCGACGAGCGTCTCCGAGCTGGCGATCGGGTGCCAGTAGCGACGCAGGGCCTCCCCCATGGGCGTACCAGGCCCGACCTCGCGCAGACGGGCGTTGTAGGAGGGCTTCGGGCGACCGTATCCGGTACCGGTGTCGACCTCTGAAGTGGTGGTCATCGTCTTGTCTCCCGTGCGGCTCGGGCGCACAGCTGGTGGCGCGTGCAGGGCTGTGGGTAACACCTGCGAGAGCACCGTCTCGCGCGACCCTCGAATGAGATTGTTGATTCACATTCGCATTTCACTTCGCGGTGCGTCAAGGGTCATCTCCAGGTGTCCGCCCGGCGAGGAGAGGCCGGTTTCCTGACGCTTGCGCCCCAGCCCCGAGCCGGTCGTGCACGGTGCCACCTCTGCACGGCGCTCGCTCGCCGGCCCGATCGCGCCACTGCTCACGGCCCAGCAATGCCAGGCGCAGGGCCGCCGGAACGAATGCCGGCGGCGTATACGCTGAGGCGGTGAGTACCGAACCTTCACTCGATCTGCCGCCGGCGCAGCAGGCGCGCAGCCGACTGACCCAGCAGCGGATCCTGGAAGCGGGTACGGCCCTCCTGACAGAGGGCGGCACCGAGGCGCTCACCATCGCGGCCGTCGCCGCTCGGGCGGGCGTCTCCGTGGGGAGTGTCTATCGACGGTTCGGCGACAAGGACCGCCTGATCGCCGCACTGCAGCACGACATGATCGATCACTTTCGCGCCGACATCATCCGCCGCTTCGCTCCACTGCGCACAGACCCGACCACACTGATCGCCTCGGCGGTCGCCGGGATCACCGAGACGTTCGAAGCACACGCACGCCTGATGCGCGTCTTCATCACCGCGGGCACCACCGACCCCGCAGTGTCCGAAATCGGGTCCGACGCCAGCATTGACTCCGGCCAGGTGTTCCGTCAGTTCCTGGAACCGATCATGCCGATGATCAGCGCCCCAGAGCCGGACTTGCGGATGGATGTCGCCTTTCGCCTGGTGTACGCGGCGTGCATGAACCGCGTGCTGCACGGCGAACGATTCGAGTCCGAGCGACCGCTGACATGGCGTCAACTCACCGACGAGCTGGCGAACATTGCCTGCCTGTATCTACTGGGCGCGTCGACGGAGTGAGCTCCGGGACCCCCTGATGCGAATGCGAGGTACGCTTCACATTCACCTCGGGCCGCGACACACTGTCGCGGGTTTCCAGCATGTCCGGAATCAGCGATGACCTGGACTGTCGACGCTCCGGGGATCCCACGGAAGACGTCCGGTCGACCACTCGGCCGCCAAGGGAAGGAACCGCCCCATGCGAGAGCCGCTCAGCTACGAGATCGCGCACGGCGCCGCTCTGGCCGCTCTGGAAGCAGGAAGGGCCGAGGGGCACCAGGTGTGCGCCGTCGTGGTCAACCGAAGCGGTGTCACGAAGGTTCTCCTCAGCGACGACGGCGTTGGTCTCCTCGGTGTGGAAACCGCGCGACGCAAGGCTTACACCTCGGCCGTGAGCGGTGTCCCGACGGCCAAGTTCGCGGCCTTCGCCGCGTCCCCCCAGATGCAGGTGGCGCCTCCTCACCTGGTTGATGCCAACCTTCTGCCGGTCGCCGGCGGCGTGCCGATCGTGACGGCCGACGGCGAGGTCATCGGCGCCATCGGCGTGGGCGGGGCGGACGACGTCACTGACGACCGCATCGCGCATCAGGCGCGAGACTCCGTCGCGAAGATCGTTGCGTAGGCATTCCTCCCGGTCGGTGAGGCAGCGACGTCGGGCCTTGCGGCGGTCGTCGCGCGCCCTGGGCTTGCCCGGAGCGCGTGTGCGCCTCGCCCAGCAACCGTCGGCCGGCCTGAAGGTGTCGCTTCCTCGCGTTGCCCGACGAGACCGGGAAACGGCCGTCGAGGAGGCGCTCCGCACGCCGATGACTCCGACGGTCCGACCCGACCCGACGCCCGCACCGGGCCGCCCGCACTCCCGCCACCCGCAAGGCAGGGCTGTTGCGCCATGCCAGGGCCGGCCCATCCAGCTTCGGTCGATCCGTCAGAACATCGCCTCAATGATCCCTACGGTGCGCACAAGGTGCGGTTCGGAGCGGTCGGCACGGTGGGCGACGGCCAGTTCCACCCGCGCGTCGGCCCCTGCCAGCGGTAGGTAGGCGACGCCGTCGAGCGCCAACGCAGTCACGGGCTCGGGCACGACGGCGACGCCGAGACCGCCGGCCACGAGCGTGACCAACGTCGAGGTCTCGCCGACCTCGTGGCGAATGTGCGGTTCGACGCCGGCGTCGCGCAGCAGGCCCAGCACGACGTCGTACATCACCGACCGGCGGTCGGCGGAGTGGACGATCAGGTCGGCACCGGCGAGGTCCGCGGCGCGCAGGCGTTTCCGGCGGGCGAGGAGGTGGTCGACCGGTACGGCGACGACGAGCCGGTCCCTGCGCAGGATGCTGACGGTGAGGGAGAGGTCGGCCACCGGAGGACGCAGCAGCCCGACGTCGATGGCGCCGGTGCGCAGCGCCTCGACCTGGTCCGGCGCGAGCATCTCGCCGCGGAACGAGAAGTCGACGCCGGGCAGCTCCTCCGAGAGCCGCCGCGAGAGCGCGGGCAGGAGGCTGTACGTCGCCGAGCCCACGCACCCGATCGCGAGGCGGCCCGCCGAGCCGGCGGCGACGAGCCGCGCATGCTGGGCGGCCTCGTCGATGTCGGCGAGGATCGCGCGCGCCCGATCGAGGTAGGCCCGGCCGGCCTCGGTGAGGTCGACCCGGCGTGTGGTGCGGTGGAGCAGTTCGATGCCGAGCTCGGTCTCCAGTTGGCGGATCTGTTGGGAGAGTGGCGGCTGGGCCATGTGGAGCCGCTCGGCGGCACGACCGAAGTGGCGCTCCTCGGCCACCGCTACGAAGTACCGAAGATGGCGCAGATCCATATGTCACCCATATCAATCAGCTCGCATATGTGTACTTCAGAATATCGCGGGCCGGGGCTAGCGTCGGTGCCATGAGCGCTTTCATCTACGCCGCGACGCGCACGCCGTTCAGCCGCTTCAACGGCGCGCTGGCCGGCGTCCGCCCCGACGACCTCGCCGCCGCCGCGATCACCTCGACGCTCGCCGCGGTGCCGGACCTCGACCCCGCCGCGATCGGCGACGTGGTGTGGGGCAACGCCAACGGCGCCGGCGAGGAGAACCGCAACGTCGGCCGCATGGCGGCACTGCTCGCCGGGCTTCCGGTGAGCGTGCCAGGCACCACGATCAACCGGCTGTGCGGCTCGAGCCTCGACGCGGCGATGACGGCCAGCCGGACCATCGAGTCCGGCGATGCCGAGGTGGTGCTGACCGGCGGCGTGGAGTCGATGACACGTGCGCCGTGGGTGCTGCCGAAGTCGGCGAAACCGTTCCCGGCCGGCGATGTCACCGCGGTGTCGACCACGCTCGGCTGGCGGCTGGTCAACCCGAAGATGCCGAAGGAGTGGACGGTCAGCCTCGGCGAGTCCAACGAGCAGCTCCGCGAGCGCTTCGGGATCTCCCGCGAGCGGCAGGACGCGTTCGCCGCCCGCTCCCACCAACTCGCGCACCAGGCTTGGGAGTCGGGCTTCTACGACGACCTGGTGGTGCCGGTCGCAGGCATCGACCTGACGCGTGACGAGGGCATCCGGCCCGGATCCACGCCGGAGGTGCTGGCCGGTCTCAAGCCGGTCTTCCGGACCCAGGAGCAGGGCGGCACCATCACGGCGGGCAACGCCAGCCCGCTCAACGACGGCGCCTCCGCAGTGCTGCTGGGCAGCGAGAAGGCCGCGGCCGCCATCGGGGCCGACCCGATCGCCCGTGTCGCCGGCCGCGGAGTGATGGCGCTGGAGCCGCAGGCATTCGGCTACGCACCCGTCGAGGCCGCCAACCGTGCACTGGCCCGGGCCGGGATCGGCTGGCACCAGGTGGGCGCGGTCGAGCTCAACGAGGCCTTCGCCGTGCAGTCCCTCGCCTGCCTCGACGCGTGGAAGGTCGACCCCGCCATCGTCAACCAGAAGGGCGGCGCCATCGCGATCGGACACCCGCTGGGCGCCTCGGGCGGTCGCGTCCTCGCCACCCTGGCCAAGGTGCTGCGCGAGACCGGGCAGCGCTACGGCGTCGCCGCGATCTGCATCGGCGTCGGCCAGGGCCTGGCTGTCGTTCTCGAGAACTGCGACACGACGGGTGCGGGCCGGTGAGCCGGGCGGAGATCGTCGAGAGCACGGACGCGGCGGTGGCCGGGATCGAGGACGGGTCCACCGTGCTCGTCGGAGGCTTCGGCCTGTCCGGGATGCCGTTCGATCTGATCGACGCGCTGATCCGGCAGGGCGCGAAGGACCTCACGATCGTGTCCAACAACGCGGGCAACGGTGATGTCGGACTGGCCGCGCTGCTGGCCGCGGGCCGGGTGCGCAAGGTGCTCTGCTCCTTTCCGCGTCAGGCCGACTCCTGGGTCTTCGACGGCCTCTACCTCGCGGGGAAGATCGAGCTGGAAGTGGTGCCGCAGGGCAACCTCGCCGAGCGGATGCGCGCGGCCGGTGCCGGCATCGGGGCGTTCTACTGCCCGACCGCGGTCGGCACACCGCTGGCCGAGGGCAAGGAGGAGCGGAAGATCGACGGCCGCAGGTACCTGCTGGAGTACCCGATCAAGGGTGATTACGCGTTGATCGGCGCGCACGTCGCGGACACTCTGGGCAACCTCGTCTACCGCAGGACGGCCCGCAACTTCGGTCCGGTCATGGCCACGGCCGCGACGACGACCATCGTCCAGGTCCACCAGGTCGTCGAGCCCGGGAAGCTCGACCCGGAAGCCATCGTCACCCCGTCCATCTACGTCGACCGGATCGTCCAGGCGACGGCCCGTCACTACACCGTGCAGGGGGCACGATGACCACCACGTACACAGGGGCGCCGACGGGCGCCGACCACCGGCTCTCGATGGACGAACTGGCCGCCGTCATCGCACGCGACATCCCGGCCGGCGCCTTCGTCAACCTCGGTATCGGGCAGCCCACCAAGATCGCCGACCATCTGCCGGCCGACTCCGGCGTGGTGCTGCACACCGAGAACGGCATGCTCAACATGGGTCCGAAGGCCGAGGGCGACACGGTCGACTCCGACCTGACCAACGCCGGCAAGGTCCCGGTGACCGAGCTGCCGGGGGCCGCGTACTTCCACCACGCCGACTCCTTCGCCATGATGCGCGGCGGACATCTCGACGTCTGCGTCCTCGGTGCCTACCAGGTCGCCGTCAACGGAGACCTCGCCAACTGGACCACCGGCAGGCCCGACGACATCCCCGCCGTCGGCGGCGCCATGGACCTCGCCATCGGCGCCAAGGACGTCTACGTGATGATGACGCTCTTCACCCGGACCGGCGAACCCAAGCTCGTACCGCGCTGCAGCTACCCGCTCACCGGCATCGGCTGCGTCAGCCGCGTCTACACCGACCACGGCGTCTTCGACGTCGGCCCCGACGGCATACGGATCCGGGAGACGTACGGCATCAGCGCCCACGAACTCGCGGAACGACTCGGCATCACGCCACCGGCGCGTCAGCCTCCAGCATGACCTGGATGTGTTTGAGCAACTGAGGTCGTACGGCAGATGGACGCGTTCGTCGCAACCGTTCACGGGTACCTCAAGTGCGAGCCGAGCGACAGCGCCATTTGAGGTACTCCGTCTGCGCGGTTCGGCGGACACAGGTTCACAAGGCCCCGGCGCAGGCTCTTCTGCGACCGGTACCAGGCCGGACTCATAGGCGAAAACCACCGCCTGGACGCGGGCACGGATTCCGATCTCGGCGTGGATGTGAGGGACGTGGGACTTGACTGTGGTCGAGGCGCCGGACAACTGTTCGGCGATGTCGTCGGCATCGGTTGGCCCGACGCCACAGCGGTGAGGACGTCACATCCGCGTCCGGTGAGGGTGTCGAGACTGATGTCGCGCTTGACCGGGCGGATGGTGGGTCATCGGCGGACAATCGATGAGCACACCAGGCAGACGGTGAGCGACCCGGTGGCAACAGCGCGTACCGCGAGGAGCTTTCAGGGCTTCGGTGACACCCTCGGGGACCTGGACCTGGCCGTCGGCGAACTGCGTACCGCCAGCCGCCAAGGTGACGCCGAGGCCTATGGCGCACATCGCCCCGGCCTGCAGCTCGTAAGTCAACCACTACGGCTCGATCACCCCCGGCCCCCATGAGCACGAACTCGCCAAGCTCGACGACCAGGAACACGGGCCCCGCGCACTTCCGCAATGAACGATTCCGGAGCCGGGTTGCGGCAGCCATCGGCTCGGCGCCACCCGAGAACGGGCGGCGCCGAGAACACCGCCGACGAGGCTCGTGCGGTCAGACAGTGGGCATCATGCCTGGGCGGGGGCTGTTCCGCGGACGGCCACTGTCCGCCGGTCAGTTCCACGTAGGGGGTGCCGGTGACCGGGTCCGCGGTGGCTGCTGCGCGCGGGCGGTCGAGGTGGTCCAATCTTCATATTCATCTGAGAGCCGTCAAACCGAGCCACGTGGACTGGCACAGTCTCGTCGCAGGACGGCCGGGACGGGAGGCGGGGTTGGGCGAGCACATCGGAGCGTGGGTGAAGCGGTTGCGCCCGGCTGTGAACCCCGGAGAGCCCACCTGCACTCGGGAGACGGTACGCCGTGCGACCGACCAGGTCGGTGACCAACCGGTCGCGTGGGCGGTCAGGGTGGCGGCCGACATCGTCCAGGGCGGCGCATTCACCGATCTGACCGGCGCCGGCCTGAAAGGCGCGCAGGTCATGCGCTCCGCCATCGAGTCGATCGTCATCTCGACGCTCCTCGCCATCGAGGCCGACGGCCACCCGCCGGCGCAGCTCCCGCCCGAGGCGGAGGCGCAGATCGTGGATCTGGTCCACCGCCGGGTTCCTCTCGACCTGATCCTCACCCATCAGCGCAGGATCCACTCACAGCTGGCCGACCACTTCATGGGCGGCTGCCGCTCCCTGGTATCGCTCCCCGATCTCGCGGCATCACTCGAGCACGTGTCTCATGTGCTCTTCGAGTTCGCCGACACGTTCGCCACCATGAGCGCCGAGTCGTACACCGCCGAGAACGAGCGATTCCTGAGAAGCACCGCCGCCGCCAGGTACGAGACGGTTCTGGCGTTGCTGGCGGGAGAGGGCTCCGTCGACGTGGCGTCCCGACAGCTGACCTACCCCCTGACGAACGCGTACCACATCGGCCTGGTGCTGCATCCCGCGACCTCGCCGAGCCATACCGGGGATCACCTGGACCAGGTGGCCCGGTCCCTCCTGCGCAGCATCGGCGCGAACGCTCAGCTGGTGGTGCCGGTGGACCGGACCGAGGCATGGGCGTGGGGAGCGTTCCGGGCGCGGCCACCGCGTGAAACGCCGCTGCTGCCCGGCGGGTCCGACGTGCTGGTGGGCATGGCGTCCCCTCACCGAGGCGTCCAGGGCTTCCGGTGCACCCACGAGGAGGCCCTCGACGCGGCGCGGGTGGGGGCTCTCGGTGTGCGCTCGACGGCGGACGCGAATGTCGTCCGGTACGACGAGGTCCGGTTGCTCTCGCTGCTGATCGCGGACCCCGAGAAGGCCGCTCGCTTCGTGCGGGACGAACTCGGCGTACTGGGATCGAGCGCGGGTTCCACACGGGTTCTCCGCCGGACAGTCCGGGTCTACCTCGACTGCCACGGCAGTCCGCAGGAGGCCGCCAGGGAGCTGCAGGTCGCGAAGAACACGGTCATCTACCGGGTCAAGCGGGCCGAGGAACTCCTGGGCCGCTCCGTCCGGGACTCCCAGCTCGAGTTGCACGCGGCGCTCCGCCTCGCGGAGCTCCTCCCCGATCTGGACGACACCGGTCACTGACGGGCTCACGTGACGCATCCCGCCCGCCGCCCTGGCCGTCGGGCTCTTCGCCACGCGCCGAGGGTGCGGGCTGATCGGCCTCCGGCTCGCGCCGTTCGACCCGCGAGCGCGGCAATCGCACCACCGTTTTGGGCCCCGGGTCCAATCGGCGTCGAAACCTTGGCGGGTCAGGCATACAGACCTGCGTCACACGCGGACTTCAATCAACAGCAGGACGACACGACCGGCCACCGCTTCGGCAGGTGAGCCCCCGAGGCAAGGAGGCCTCATGACGACTCTTGACGACGTCACGACGTTCGGACCGGAGACGCAGGGCGAAGCTCGCAAACGTCTCCTGCAGACCGCCCTCGACCTGCGGCCGCTCCTGCGTGAGCACGCCGACGAGTCCGAGCGCAACCGCCGTCTGGCCGAGAAATCGGAGCAGGCCCTGCGCGAGTCCGGGTTGTTCCAGGCCCTGACGCCAAGCCGGTCGGGCGGGGCCGGCGGAGACGTCCGGACCCTCATCGAGCTGTCGGCCGAGATCTCGCGAGGGGACTCGTCCGCGGGCTGGGTCGCCTTCATCGCCAACACGACCGCGTTCGGCATGGGCCTCTTCCCCGACGACGTGCGCGAACTGGTGTACGGCCCGGACCCCCGCAACGTCGCGATCAGCCAGTTCGCACCCAGCGGGACCGCCGAGAAGGTCGACGGTGGCTACCGCATCAACGGCAAGTGGGGTTTCGCCTCGGGCTGCTACCAGGCCCAGTGGACGCTGAACGCGTTCCTCGTCCTCGACGCGGAGGGCCGGCCCTCGGAGGTGCGGTGGGCGCTGATGCCGCTGGCCGACATGCGGATCGAGGACACGTGGTACGTCGTCGGCATGGCGGGGACCGGCAGCAACACCCTCGTGGCCGAGGACCTCTTCGTCGAGGACCGGTGCACCCTGGACCTCGAGACGTTCATGGGCACGGCCGTGTTCCCGATCTGGCACGAGGACGAGACCAACTACCGGGCGTCGCTGAACAGTCTCGCCTGTCTCGGCCTGTGCGGTCCGCTGCTGGGCATGGCCGAGGCCGCCTGGGACTTCACGATGGAGAACATCGGCAAGGGCCGCCCCATCAGCTACTGGGCCTACTCGGACCGTCGGGACGCCCCCAGCTACCGCCTCGCTCTCGCCGACGCGCGGGTCGCGATCGACGCAGGCAGGATGCACCTGCTCAGGTCCGCCGACGAGATGGACACAGCCGCCCGCGAGGGCCGGGTCCTCGACACGGCGGCCCGGGCGCGGATCCGCGGCGACTCCGAGATCGCGACGCGCAACTTCCGCCAGGCCGTGACGCTCATGCTCGACATCGTCGGCACGAGCAGCTTCGCCCAGTCCAACCCGCTCCAGCGCGTCTGGCGTGACCTGACCGTCGCCAGCGGCCACGGCCTGAACAACCCCCTGCTGAACCGGGAGGTCTACGGCCAGAGCCTCGTCGGTCGCGACACCGCGGAGATCGGTTCGCTCTGAGGTCGTCACGGGCCTGGGTCCTCGTGGCCCGGCCCTCGGGCCTCCACGGCGCGACTCGACACGTCGAAAGGAACTTCCGCCATGACGACATTCGCCATGCCCGAACACACTCATCCCCCGATCCACCTGACCGCAGCGGAACGGACGGAGTCACTGCCGGCCGAGACCTTCAGGTCGGCGTTCCGGATGCACCCCTCCGGCGTCGCCGTCGTGACCGCCGACCTGGGTGCGCGGCCGGTCGCGATCACAGTCAGCTCGCTGGCGTCCGTCAGCGCCGAACCGCCGCTGATCGTCTTCTCCGTCTCCTCGGGGGCCTCCAGCAGCTCGGTCCTGCGGCGGGCCGACAGCGTCGTCGTCCACATGGTGGGCAGCGACCTGCTCTGGCTCGCACAGCTCGGGGCCACCAGCGGGGTCGACCGCTTCGCCGATACGAGTACCTGGACGCGGTTGGCCACGGGCGAACCGGTCTTCACGGCAGCCCCGGTGTGGGTACGAGGGAAGGTGGTCTCCCGTATCGAGGCGGGAGAGGCCTCGATCTTCGTCGTCCACGCGGTGGCGGCGGCCGTGCCCGAAGGGGCTGCCGAGCCCGTGGCGGCTCCCCTCGTCTACCACTCCAGGTCCTGGCACCGGCTCGATGAACGCTCGATGCTGGCGTGACCCGGGCTGCGGTTCCCGTGACCGAGCGTCCACCCTTCGGCGAGCACCGCTCGGTGGAGAGCGTGGCCGCCGGCTTCGCGCGGTGCCAGGACCCCCGACTCCGAGATCGTCACCGTCGTCGGTGACCCATCCGATCTCCGCGGCATCCGAACACAAGTCGTCTCCGATCCACGACAGCCCCCGAGGAAATCTGAATGCCTGCGCTGCCGGGCCCGGGAGTCAGAACCACATTGGTGGTGAAGATCAGTACTCGGGAAGCCGATTCCGCTTGGAAGTCGGACTCAGCCAGGCTTCACATTCGTCCTTGATCTGTCCCTTGAGCCACGAGACCGCATCCGGGGCCTGCTGCCCCGTCCGCTGGCGGAACTTGGCCTGTACCACCCCGTAGCCGTCCCTGGCGTCAAGCACACTCGGATACGGCACTCGCCCCTCGAACGTCGCCTCGCGCCCGCCGTCCTTGCCGTCCCCGAAGACGGAGACACCGGGTCCGAGGATCTCCTGGGCCAGCGCTTGTGACACATGCTCGAAACTCACGGGTACTCAAGCCGTTGAGGTTGTGATCCACCCGACCATGATGCCGCTACGGCCTCCTTCCCGAGGATCCAGCAGAACTTTCACCAGCCCTCTGGCTCCAAAGGTGTGCCCTATGCGCACTTGCGTGCGCCCATCGTTCGACTCGTACCTTGCAGCGTCGACCTTAGGTCTCGCTGCGATCCACCGGGGAACAGGGGGAACAGGTGCCGAAGTCGACTGCAGAAGCACTGGAAGATCTCGCGCGGTATTCGAACGTCGCTGTCCATTCCACCTCGGCACTCGCCGGGGACGTTGGTGCCGCAGCCGCAGAGGACGACGAAGAGCGCAAAGAAAAGGATCTCGAAGCCCTCCGTCGCAAGCCGGGCCTGCGTCCGTTAGGTGCCTCAGATCTCGTCGGCTCCGTCCGGCTGACACCGTGGGACGTCCTGCACACCCTGGCGCGAACCATCTCCTTGGCCCGCCGAGGGGCAGTCCGCGGCCTGGCCGAGCACTGGGGCAGCGAAATACAGCCTGGCCCTCAACGGGAGCCCCACATCGTTCATGGGGCTCTCCGCCGAAGGGCGGGACACGGCCGACTACTACAAGGCGCTCCAGTCCGGAGAACTCGGGGTCGGATTCGCGCTGGCCGTGGCGGAACGGATTCTCCGCCGACGCTACCCGGATCACGCGGTGTCGATCGTTCCCTCGGACACAGCCCTCCGCGCGGGCTGGGCCCTGAACAGCAAGGAAAAGGGCGCCACGGTGGGCTACCGGTACCGCCTGCAGTACTTCGGCGAGATCTGGAAACCAGGAGAGCCCTCGCGGATCTTTCCCATCGTCTCCCGCGGAAACCATGGCACGGCGACCACCTCCTACGGCCAACTCGCTGACGCCTCTGCCTACATAGAGGGAGTCCACGTCGGCGCCTACGACGAGACGCCCGGCCTGGTCTTCAGTACGCAGCTGCCGCTGGATGAGGCGCTCACCGTGCACGCTCTCAAGGCCGAAGGCTCGGACGGCTGGATGTCCGCTACAAGCACTACCCCGCTCGGGAGCCTGAACACACTGCTCCAGGACGAGGCATGGCCTCCAGGCATTCACCCACCGGCCGAAAATGGCAAAGGGCCGTCCGCAGAACCCGGCATTCACGTCACCGAGGAAATCACCGGGTGGTTCCAGCGAGACCTCGCGCGCACATCCGCCGCGGGGCTCACCGCCTTCGCCGGCGACGGGAACTCCACCACCCCGTACCTCACTACCCGCCAGGGATACCGCCGCTTTTCTGCCGGCGTCGCCCACGCGGCCACCGACAGCGTCCAGGACGCCAAATACAGTCTGCTCGGCATCCCGTTCGTCGGCACCGACCACATCTTCCGACTCAATGGAACACGCGTGGAGGCATTCTCCGGAGTCCACGCCGATCTCTTCGGCCACCTGAGCCACGGCCGCCTGGAGCAGTACCGCGGAGATGTCTACGCTCTGCGCTCCGCGTGGCCTTCGGACACGTGGGACGAGAACTGGGACGGTCCCGTCTCGATACACCAGGACGGCTCCGTCCTGGCCATTCACCTGCCGCCCTGACGAATGGTACGCCGCCAAGTGGACCAGTATCTTCCGGTGGTCATAGCGGCGCACGCAAAACGGGTGGCAGCGACTTCCGACGGCTTTCTGCCCCGCCCCTCGGCAGTAACTTTCTGCGCTCACTTGATCCGCCGGAGCAGCTTCTCTGGCACGCCCCACCGACCACGCGCGGGGCCGTTCCCTGGGGAGAATCTGGAGAGTACGAGCGGCTCTGGGGAGCGCGTGGGGAGAATCGACTGCGTAACCGGGCACGAGCGTGAAAGGCTCAGAAAGACGGATCGGCCCAGGCCAGAGAGGCTCGCAGCAGCATCGCCGCAGGTCAGCGCCACCAGGTAGACGACTTCAAGAAGATCTCTTCGTCCTCCCGGCTTCGCGCATCACGCGCGGTCTTAAGCGAGGCCCTCTCCGACTCCGGCTTCGCCCAGTTCACGACCAAGATCCGGACCATATACGGGCCAGAGCCCACCGGCCCTGCTTCAAAGCTCGCATTCGTACTGGTCAGAGCCATGGAAGTCGTGTACCACCAGCAGACGAAGAGTCTGCTGTCATGCAGGCGAGCACCAACGTCCCATGCAGGCCGTCAGGCGGGGATAACGGGGCCTCGCAACGGGACCGCAAGGGCCTTCAGTGCCTCTTCCAGGCCACGCAGGTGAGCCAGAGCCACTTCGCCGCCGGAAGGGTGAGGTGAGGCACCGGGCGCCTCGATCTCGCCTCGCTCCGTTTCGGGCGTGGTCAGTGCCTGCACCGCCGCTTCCACTCGCCGGCACGCAGCGGCGAGCCTGGCGTCGTGGGAAGCATCCGGGTCCGCCGCGACGGACGCCAGGCCCCGCACCTCCCGGGCACACCGGTCAAGCAGTTCCATCACCTGACGGGCCCGCGCCTTGCGCGCCCACAGCGGAGTGAACGGGTGCACCAGCGGGGCCACCGAAAGCCTGACCCTTCCCAGCAGCAGCTCCAACTCAGCAACATGTCGGGCGGGATCCGCATCTGGAGAGCCGGCCAGGCGAGCCGCGGCCTCAGAAGTGCACGCATGGACGCAATGCAGCGCACGCCGGACACACGCGTCAGTGGTGGCATGCGTGGTCACCGGCAGCACCAACAGGACAGCGAGCGCCGCGCCCAGCGCGCCCACCCCCGTCTCCAGCACGCGCAGAGCCAGCAGCCCTGGATTCAGAACTCCCAGCAGCCCGTAAAGCAGCCCGGCCATCACCGTCACCGCCAGCATCATCCACGTATACGACACCGCGGCCGTATAGAAGATGCCGAACACACAGAACGCCACAATCACCGCGGTCGGAGCGCCCGCCCCATCCAGCGGAACAGCGATCACGAGGCCGACGGCGATCCCGATCACGGTGCCCAAGACCCTACGGAAACCACGCACCAGGGTCTCACCCCGCGATGTGGTGTTCACGAAGATCCACCACACCGCACCCACAGCCCAATACCAGCGCTCATGCGACACCAACTGCCCCACCATCAGGGCGAAAGCACCGCCTACCACTCCCTGGACCGCCTGGCGCGTGGTCACCCGGGAAAACCCCGTACCCGCCGGAGCCACCACCGGAACAGCGGCCGGAGAAAACCGCCGCTCATAGCACCACAGGCCAAAACGCACCGCAGAGGACGCCACCAGAGCGAGCGCCACCGCCGCACAAAGCTCCAGCAACTGGCCCGGCACCGCATGCAGGAACTGCGCCGCGAAAAACATCATGAACGCAAACGTCCCCAGAGAATGCCCTCGCGGCCCCCACCGCCGCGCATACATCCCCGCACCCAGGACAGCGACGAAGGCCACATCGCGCACCCACGGGAAATCGTGCAATGCCGCCGCGAGAGCCAGCACCGGGAAACCTGCCACCGGCAACAGGGCCGTCGTGACCGCCTGTCCCCGCACCGACGAATCGACCACCGTGAACAAGGCAAGCAAAGCGGCAAGCCCACCAGCGATCGCCGCCGGCAGCGACCGCGTCGCCAGATCCGACATCATCACCGCCAGAGCTACACCAAGGACACCCCGCACAGCACTGCGCAACCTCAGCCGCCCTGGATCCGGCGCGACGAACACCCGCTTCAACACAAGACTCCCCTGACACCCAAAACGATCAACTCATGAAACTGACGCACCGTCAGGAAAGTCAGCAAAGAGTCAGCATCAGTCCGCCCACAGACTCCCGAAGACGCCCACACCTGCACATCAAACGGCACCAAGCAGACCGTGTCTGATCTGCGAAAACACGCCCCAGGCCCGCCACCCTCGCGATCCGCCCGGTTGACGCAACGAAGAACATCATCCAGGTGTAGGAGACGGCGGCCGTGTAGAAGATGCCGAAGACGGCGACCGCGACCAGGGCGGCGGTGGGTGCCGGGGCGCCGTGCACGGGGGCGGCGACCAGCAGGCCAAGCGCGATGCCGATGAGGGTGCCGAGGACCCGGCGAAAACCCCGTACCAGGGTCTCGCCGCGCGAGGCGGTGTTGACGAAGATCCACCAGGTGGCACCGACCGCCCAGTACCAGCGCTGGCCGGACACCAGCTGGCCCGCCACCAGCGCGAAGCCCGCGCCCGCGGTCGCCTGGACGGCCTGCCGGGTGGTCACCCGGGCCAGGCCGGTGCCGGCGGGCGGGGCGGGAACCGGTGGCGGGGGCAGGCGGCGCTCGTAGCGCCAGAGGCCGAAGCGCACGGCTGCGGCGCTGAGCACGGAGAGCAGGACGGCGGCGGACAGCTCGGGCAGCTGAGCGGGGGCAGCGTGCAGGAACTGGGCGACGAAGAAGGTCATGAAGGCGAACACGCCCAGGCTGTGGCCGCGCGGACCCCAGCGGCGCGCGTAGACGCCCGCGCCGACCACGGCGAGGAAGACCAGGTCGCGGGCGACCGGAACGTCGTACAGTTCGGCGGCGGCCGCGAGCACCGGCAGGCCCACGGCGGGCAGCAGTGCGGTGGTGACGGCCTGTCCGCGCACGGTGGCGTCCGCGACGGTGAACAGCGCGAGCAGCGCGGCGAGCCCACCGGTGACGGCGCCCGTGAGGGAGTGCCCGGCCAGTCCGCAGACCACGACGGCGAGCCCGATGCCCAGCACGGCCCGCGCGGCGAAGCGCAGCCGCACCCGCCCCGGGTCCGGCGCCACGAACACCCTCTTCAGCACTGCTTCCCCTCCCGCGGACGGCACGGAAATGGCGCCGCGGGGATCCGCAGCGCCATCGACACACCCATGAGAGCATCGGCGGGGCGACTGGCTCAAGTGACGTCGATTCCGCAGGGCCATTGGTCCAGTTCCGAGGCGCGACGCGCAGCGGCCGTCATACCAATGGCGCAGGTCGGCGAGGATCATCGGTGAGCCATTGGTACAGTCGTACATCATGACCGTGGACGAGCTGGACACCCGCATCCTGCGGCTGCTGCTGGAGCAGCCGCGCACCAGTGTGCGCGAGTACGCCCGGGTCCTCGGGGTCGCCCGGGGCACGCTGCAGGCCCGGCTGGACCGGCTGGACCGGGACGGTGTGATCACCGGGACCGGCCCTTCCCTCTCCCCCGCCGCGCTGGGCCACCCGGTACTGGCCTTCGTGCACATCGAGGTCACCCAGGGGCATCTGGACGACGTCGGGGACGCGCTGGCCGCCGTACCGGAGATCGTGGAGGCGTTCTCGATCACCGGCGGCGGGGATCTGCTGACCCGGGTGGTGGCGCGGGACAACGCGCACCTGGAGGATGTGATCCAGAAGCTGATCAGCCTGCCGGGCGTGGTGCGCACCCGCACCGAGGTGGCGCTGCGCGAACGCGTTCCGCACCGGCTGCTGCCGCTGGTGGAGTCCATCGGCCGGGCCGCCCGCGCCTAACGGCATCCTGGTTCCATGAGCGATCTCGGCAACCTCTCGGTCGTCTTCGACCTCGACGGAACACTTGTGGACAGCGAGCCGAACTACTACGAGGCGACGCGGCAGATGCTGGCCGGGCACGGCGTCACGGACTTCACCTGGGCGGAGCACGAGAGGTTCGTCGGCATCAGTACGCTGGAGACGGTGGCCCTGCTGCGCGACCGCCACGGACTGCGGCCCCCGGTGGCCGAGTTGCTCGCGGAGACGAACCGGCGCTATCTGGAGCTGGCCCGGACCCGCACGCGCGTGTACCCGGAGATGCGGAAGTTCGTGGAGCTGCTGGCGGCCGAAGGAGTCCCTACGGCGGTGGCCTCGGGTTCCTCCCCCGAGGCGATCGAGGCGGTCCTGGCCGGCACCGGGCTGGACGCCCGTCTGCGAACGGTCGTCTCGGCCGACGAGGTACCGCACGGCAAGCCGGCGCCGGACGTCTTCCTGGAGGCGGCCCGCCGCCTCGGGGCCGACCCGGCCGACTGCGTGGTCCTGGAGGACGCGGCGCCGGGCGCGGCCGCGGCGCACGCGGCCGGGATGCGCTGCATGGCTATCCCCTATGTCGCCGCGCAGGCCGACCGGTTCACCACCGCCGACCTGCTGATCCGTGGTGGTCAGGCGGAGTTCACTGCGCGGGGCGCATATGAGTGGCTCACGCGGACGGCTGGGGCCGAAGGTGTCCGAAACCGGCCACTTCACGAAGGAGCTCATCTAGATTCTTGAGAAGTGCCAGAAGGGAGCGGCAGGTTGGCGGAGGGCAGCACCCACAACAACATCGTGAGCGGCAACGCGACAGCCATCAACGCCGAGTCGATCGGGAACGTGAACGTCAACGTCCATCTGACGGCATCGCCCTCGGAGACCGATCCTGTCACGCGGGACCGTTGGGTACGGGAGGCCGTCGGTTCCGGCGTCTGGCGCCATGTCCCGGCCGGCCGGGACACTGCGCACCACCGGGAACAGGTCGCCGCCATCACCACGTCCCTGGCCCGGATGCGCGACGAACTGGAACGGCGCCTGGAGCAGGATCCGTGGTGCGACGCGCGGATCGCGAGCACGTTCCTCGGCAACGTCGACTGGCTGCTCGGCGAGCCGCCCCAGGGACAGGCCCGGGCGCAGTCGGACGGTCTCGACCTCTATCCGGCCGAGGCCGCCCTCCTCGTGCTGTTCCCCTTCCTCCACCGGGTCCACTCCCTGCGGCGGACGGCACGGCTCATGGAAGTACGTCCCTGGTCGCTGCGGACCGAGCCGAACGCCGGGCCGTTGAGAAAGGCGTACGAACTCTTCGCGGAAGAGAACGACGTACTGGTCCAGCGCGCGCTGCGTGACCCGGAGGCCGAACCGCTCGTCGGCTGGTGGATCTGCCACCGCTGGCTCAGCCAGCACGAGGAGTTCGCCGATGCCACGTCGGTCCCCGATCTCCTGCGGGAACTGGGCAGGGACGCCGAGGAGTTGGACAGGGTGCTCGCGGCCGACCGGCTGGCCGCGCTGTTGCACGGGTTGCGCCGGGGGCCCGATGTCTGTCATCCGGAGTTCCTGAACCTCCTGCCTCCCGACGAACGGGTCCGCTGCGGTCCGGGTCACCAGCAGATCCGCTTCCAGCGGGCCGCTCTGCTCCTGGCCCTGGGCTACAGCATGTCCGCCGAGATGACGACACTGCCTGACATCGTCGCCGAGCATCTCGCCATCCCGCACCCGGTGGACCTGGACGAACTGCGTCGCACGCTCACGGCGGCGGACTGGGGTGGCTCACGCGACCTGCCGGTCCTCCGGGCCGAATGTCATCACGAGGCAGTCGTCGAAGGACTGAAGGAGTACACGGGCCGCGCCGACACCCTGCTGCACGCCGTACGGCGCACCGTACGCGAACGGGTCAACCAACCCATGCCGGACCTCCCGACCCGGCTGTCCGCCGACGGTGTGGTGCCCCGTGACGGCGCCTTCGACGGGTACGCGAGATTCCGCAGCGACGGGCGTCGTGTCCTCGATCTGGCGATGGGTATCGAGCTGTACAAGGATCGCGATCTCGCCGTCCGGGAGCTGTACCAGAACGCGCTCGACGCCTGCCGTTACCGGCGAGCCCGCCAGGAGTACCTCGACCGCACCACCGGCTCGCACGGCACGCCGTACCCCGGGAGCATCTCCTTCGTCCAGGGCGTCGACGACGACGGCCGGGCCTGTCTCGACTGCGTGGACGACGGCATCGGCATGGGCGAGGCCGAACTGCGCGGTGTGTTCTCGCGCGCCGGGGCGCGCTTCGCGGAGCAGTTGGAGTTCAAGCTGGAGCGGGCCCGGTGGGAGTCGCTGGACCCGCCGGTGAGGCTGTATCCGAACAGCCGCTTCGGCATCGGCGTGCTGAGCTACTTCATGCTGGCCGAGGAGATCCGGGTCACCACCTGCCGGATGGACACCGACGGACTGCCGGGGCCGGTCCTCGATGTGTCGATCTGCGGCCCGGGCCACCTGTTCCGGATCGTGCAGACCGCTACGCGGGGGCGCCGGCCGGGAACACGCGTCCGGCTCTATCTGCGGTCCGACATCGATACGGCGTCCTGGTCCGCCGTGGATGTCCTGGAACGTGTGCTGGCCCTCGCGGAGTTCCCCGTTTCGGCACAGCACGGTGGGCGGACCAGCACCTGGACCGTGGGACAGCTCAAAGAGCGGGACGCCAGGGACCGGACCGAGAACTTCGGACTCAACGCCCACGGGCGTCAGGCGTACTGGCCTCACGGCTCCTCCGATCCGCAGGTCATCTGGTGCGAGGAGGGCGGCGCGCTGCTGGTGGACGGCCTGCTCGTCGAACCCACGGTACGGGGCGGAGTGCTGTCGCCGAACGGCTCCGGCCTTACGGGCGCCGTGGTCAACCTCTCCGGTGAATCGGCCCCGGCGCGGCTCTCGGTGGACCGCAGGAACGTCGTCGACGACGTGGCGTCGCCCGTCCGGGAACTGCTCGGCGCCGCCACAGCCGTACTGACCGAAGGCGACGGCCGGTGGGCGGACTTCGTGTGGCTCTGCAACGTGGCGGAGGGCAGCGCGGTACTGGGCGACATCGTCGCGTCCGCGCTCTCCTCGGCGGCGCTCGATGTCACATACCGGGGGTTGGCCTTCGGCGACAGCCGGGTGGGCTTCTTCCCGGCCGACGTGTCCCTGGTGCCGAGCGACCGGTACACAGGGGGTGGCGCGCGGGCTCGGCCCAACTGGACCATCGTCAGTGGCGAAGTCCCGGACCACATCTATCTGTGGCGGGTCATGGCTCGCCGTCCGCGCGCGGCATTGCGGGCGCTGATCGAGGTGTGCCCGGAGATCGAGGGGTTCGGGCCCGTACACGCACCCACGTTGTCCGACCAGTGGCTCCTGCGGTCCGAGAACAGGCAACGTGGATGGAACGGAGCCAGGAGTCCGGTGGTCATCGCCCAGGCCGCGGACAGGCTGCACCTCACGGGGCGCGAGGTCGCCCGCCGGGTCGCCGATCTCGGCTTCGACGACAACGATCCCCGGCGGTGGTCGGACGACGCCGAGCTCACCACAAGCAACTGCAGAACGTTTGGGGACGCCTACGGCAACTCCCTCAGCCGCAATAAGGCCCTTACGCCGGATGATCTCCTGAGTGCGGCTCGACGTTCCGGAACAGGTGTCACGTCGACCGCCGGGTTCCTGCGCAGCTTCGGCTATCACATCTCGGACAGCGTCGTGGCGCTGTCCGAGGCAGCCGAGAAGCACGATCTGCTCTGGCTCAATCCGGAGAACAGGGCCGACGGCTGCCTGGACCCGGACGCGAAGGTTCCGCTCGGCCACATCGCGCATGCGAGCATCGAACTCGGCCGGCCCGTGCCCGAGGTGTGCAGCAGGCTGGCGGCCCACGGACTGCGGACCGACGCCGGCCGGCTGCCGGCACATCCGTCGGACGAGACCCTTCTCCTGCTCAGCGTCAACGTCGACGGCAAACGCCCCTGGCTGCAGGGCACGTCAGTGCCGGCGGGACATGTTCTGGCAGTGGCAGAGGAACTCGGGCTGAAGCCGCCAGAAGTGCTGGCACAATTCGCATCCTTGGGGTTCACGCTTCCTCAACCCTTTCCCGCCGACGCCTCGGAAGACGACATCTGGCTGCTGTGGGACGGGGTCTACGGCGAATACCTCACGCCACAGAGCCCGCTCCCCTATGGCACGGTCTTCAACCAGGTCAAGGACCTGGCGGTGTTGAGGTACAAGACCGACAGGATGCGGGCCTTCGGTATGGACGTCCTCTTGGAGGTGCCGATCCGCCCCACCCGACTGGACCGGGAACTCCTGCAGGAGAGCGGTCCTGTCAGCTGGTGGTCCGTGGCGGGCCGGGTCGTGCCGTTCAGCCACGTCCTGCTGGCCGCCCGTGAGGTGGGCGCGAGCCCCACTGCGGTGGCCAGGCGGCTGCAAGCCTGCAAGATCCCCACCTCACACGACAGCCTCCCGAAGGGTCTCGCCTTCAGCGAAGCCCTACGGCTCCTCCGGGTGGACGAACTGCCCGAGGGCGAGCTGCCGGAAGTGGAGCACTTCCCGCTCGAGTATCTGCACAAAACCGCTCTCCGCAAACGCACCGGCGTCCCCGAGATCGTCTCGCTCATCCGCCAACTCGGTGTCCCGCTCCCCGACCCCGCCGAAACGATCCGAGCCGCACTCGCTCGCGTCCCCCGCCCCCGACTCCCCTGAGTGCGCATCCGATCCGGACCCATTGACGCTCCCTCACCTCACTCATAACGTCTGGGCAGCCCCCCGAACACTGTCCGCGATTTCGAACAACTTGATCCCTGGAGGAGCCCATGCCCCAGCCCCTCTCCCGAAGGACCCTCCTCCAGGTGTCAGCCCTGATCGCCGCGGCCGGTGGGACCGATGTGGCGGTCGGTGGTACGTCGGCCGCAGCCGAACCCGCCTGGAAGGTACGGCCGTTCGGGCTCGGTGACGTGGTGCTGGAGCCCGGGCCGTTCGCCGAGAAGCGGGCGTTGATGCTGGACCACGCGCGCGGCTACGACGTCAACCGGCTGTTGCAGGTGTTCCGGGCCAACGCGGGGCTGGACACGGACGGCGCGGTCGCGCCCGGTGGCTGGGAGGGGCTGGACGGGGAGGCCAACGGGAATCTGCGCGGGCACTACACCGGGCACTTCCTGACCATGCTGGCGCAGGCGTACGCGAGCACCGGGGAAGAGGTGTTCGGGGCGAGGATCCGCACCATGGTGGGGGCGTTGGACGAGGTGCGCGAGGCCCTGCGGCAGGAGCCGTCCGTGCTGAGTGTGCCCGGGGTGTTCGGCGGGCGGGCCGCCGAGAACGAGCGGGGGGCGTACCGGTACGTCGAGTTGCCGGCCGGTGTGCTCGGGGACGCCTTCGCCGTCACTCTGGCCGCCTGGGTGAAACCCGGCCATGAGGACTCCTGGGCGCGGGTGTTCGACTTCGGGAACGACACCACCCGGTATCTGTACCTCGCCGTCAGGAACGCGAGCGGGGTGCCCCGGTTCGCGATCACCACCGGAGGCGCGGGCACCGAGCAGGGGCTCGACGGCACCGCCGCGCTGCCCCTGGACCGGTGGAGCCACCTCGCGGTGACGATCGCCGACGGCACCGGCACACTGTACGTCAACGGCACACCCATGGCCCGGAACACGGCCATGTCCCTCACCCCGGCCGCCCTCGGCACCCTCGCCGATCACTGGCTGGGCCGCTCCCACTACGCCGCCGACCCCGTCTTCGCGGGCACCTTCGGCGGGTTCGACGTGTGGTCGCGGGCGTTGGGCCCCGATGAGATGGCCGGGTTGCAGAGCGCGCCGGCGAGCGGCGACCTGGTGTCGTACGCCTTCGGCGAGACTTCGGGGCCGGGGTTCGCCGACGGGTCGGGGCGCGGCCTCGACGCCGTCCTGCGCCGTACCTGGGGCGGGCCGAGCCATCCCGGGTTCCTCGCGGCCTGTCCGGAGACGCAGTTCATCCTGCTGGAGACGATGACCGGCAGCGACTACACGAAGGTGTGGGCGCCGTACTACACCGCGCACAAGATCCTGCGGGGGTTGCTGGACGCACATACGGCGACCGGTGACGAGCGGGCTCTGGACCTCGCGTCCGGCATGGGCGACTGGATGTACTCCCGGCTGTCCGTGCTGCCCGCCGCCACGCTCCAGCGGATGTGGGGGATCTTCTCCAGCGGCGAGTTCGGCGGGATCGTGGAGGCGATCTGCGACCTGCACGAGCTCTCCGGCAAGGCCGAACACCTCGCGCTGGCCCGGCTGTTCGACCTCGACAGCCTCATCGACGCCTGTGCTGCGGGCACGGACACACTGGACGGGCTGCACGCCAACCAGCACATCCCGATCTTCACCGGTCTGGTCAGGCTGTACGACGCGACGGGCGAGGACCGCTACCTCACGGCCGCGAAGAACTTCTGGGGCATGGTCGTACCGCACCGCATGTACGCCATCGGCGGCACCAGCACGACCGAGTTCTGGAAGGCGCGGGACGTGATCGCCGGGACCATCAGCGCTACCACCGCCGAGAGTTGCTGCGCGTACAACATGCTGAAGCTGAGCCGGGCGCTGTTCTTCCACGAGCAGGATCCGGCCTACCTGGACTACTACGAACGGGCCCTGTACAACCAGGTGCTCGGCTCCAAGCAGGACCGGGCCGATGCCGAGAAGCCTCTGGTCACGTACTTCATCGGGCTGACGCCCGGTCACGTGCGGGACTACACGCCCAAGCAGGGCACGACGTGCTGCGAGGGCACGGGCATGGAGTCCGCCACCAAGTACCAGGACTCGGTGTACTTCGCGGCGGCCGACGGCAGCGCCCTCTACGTCAACCTCTACAGTCCGTCCACGCTGACCTGGGCCGAGCAGGGCGTCACGATCGGCCAACGCACCGCTTTTCCCCGGGAACAGGGCAGTACGCTCACCGTCGGCGGCCGGGGACCGGCCCGTTTCGCAATGCAGTTGCGGGTGCCGGTCTGGGCGACGGCCGGGTTCCGGGTGACGGTGAACGGGCACGCGGTGCCCGGCACTCCGCGGCCGGGCAGCTACTTCGCGGTGTCGCGGACCTGGCGGCCCGGGGACACCGTGCGGGTGTCGATCCCGTTCCGGCTGCGGGTCGAGAAGGCCCTCGACGATCCGTCGGTGCAGGCCCTGTTCTACGGGCCGGTCAGTCTGGTCGGGCGCAACACCGCCACGGACTACCTGGAGTTGGGGCTGTACCGGAACGCCGGACTCTCCGGTGATCTGCTGCCGTCCCTGACCCCGGTGGCGGGCAGCCCGCTCCATTTCACCCTGGACGGACTGGACGGACTGGATCGACAAGACGGAACGGAGTTCGCCCCCTTCTACGAGGGGACCGAGGATCCGACGCACGCCTGCTTCCGCCGTTCGGAGCCGACGGTGGTGTTCGGCGGCCTCGACTCCGGGGTCGCCAACCCGGTCGGGTCCGACGGCGGCTCGCTGCTGGACGAGGTCTGGGCCGCGGCGCCGTTCCGCGACAAGGGGGCGCTGGTGGCGCGGGTGCGGTCGGTGGTGGACGCGTGGGTCGCGGACGGGCTGCTGACAGGAGCGGACGGCGACCGGGTGCTGGCCACGGCCCGGGAGGCGTCGTACGCGCCCTGACACGGGAGGTGTCGTACGTGTGCCGGCGCGGAGACGCGGGGCATCACTCGGAAGGAGCAGTTCGGCCATCCGTTCGCTCCGCCGGTCGTGCGATGCCCGGAATGACTGCATAGCGTGGCCGCATGACCACGACCTGGGCAAAGCCACAGCGGCCGGCCACCGAGGACCGGCGCTGGAAGGCGCTAGGGGTCTGTCTCGCGGCCGGCTTCATCTCGCTGCTCGACACCTCGATCGTCAACGTGGCGCTGCCCTCGATGGAGCGCGGGCTGGGAGCCACGGAGGCCGCCCAGTCCTGGGTGGTCTCCGGGTACGCCCTGACCTTCGGACTGGCCCTCGTCCCGGCGGGCCGGCTCGGCGACATGCGCGGGCGACGCCAGGCCTTCCTGGTCGGGCTCGCCCTGTTCACGGTGGCCTCGGCGGCCTGCGGGCTCGCCGCGAGCCCCGACCGGCTGGTGGTGTTCCGGCTGATCCAGGGCGCGGCGGCGGGCATGGTCGCGCCGCAGACCTCGGGGCTGATCCAGCAGATGTTCCAGGGCACCGAACGCGCCAAGGCCTTCGGGCTGCTCGGCAGCGTCATCGGCGTATCGACGGCGGTCGGCCCGCTGGCCGGCGGTGTGATCATCGACGCCGTCGGCACCGGCGACGGCTGGCGCTGGGTGTTCTTCGTCAACCTGCCCATCGGGATCGCCGCGTTCGCCGCGGGTGTGCGGCTGCTGCCCCGGTACCCCGCGTCGACGGACCGGCGGGAGCGGTTCGACCCGCTCGGGGTGCTGCTCCTCGGCTCCGGTGTGCTCGCGCTGATGCTGCCGCTGGTGCAGGAGCAGCAATGGACCGGACGGGAGAAGTGGGCGCTGTTTCCGGTGGGCGCGGTGCTGCTGGGCCTGTTCTGGGCGTGGGAGCGGCGGCAGGGCCGGCTCGGACGGGCGCCCCTGGTCGATCTGAGCCTGTTCTCGCAACGGTCCTTCACGCTCGGCGCGCTGATCAGCCTGTCCTACTTCGCCGGCTTCACGACGGTCTTCTTCGTCCTCGCCCTGTTCCTGCAGAACGCGGCCGGATACAGCGCGCTGGCCGCAGGAGTCTCGGTGCTGCCCTTCGCGATCGCCTCGGCGGTCGGTGCCGCCCTGGGCGGCCGGCTGGTGATGCGCCACGGGCGCAAGCTGGTCGTCATCGGGCTCTCCGGAGTGGCGCTGGGGCTGCTCGGGATCATCGCGGTGGTGTGGCTGGTGCCGATGGAGAGCTTCGGGTGGGCCGCGGCGGTGCCGATGGTCGTCGGAGGCATCGGCTCCGGCATCACGGTCTCCCCGAACACCACGCTCACCCTCACCCGCGTCCCGGTGAAGCGTGCCGGTGCGGCCGGCGGGGTGCTGCAGACCGGCCAGCGCGTCGGCTCGGCGGCCGGGATCGCGGTGGTGGGCTCGGTGTACTTCGCCCACCTCGCGCACCGCGGCCCGGCCACCGAGGCGCTCCAGCTGGGCCTGCTCACATCCGTCGGGTTCATCCTGGTGGCGCTGGGCCTGGCGGTGGCCGATCTGGGCGAGCGGGCGAAGGAGCCGGATGCACTGGACGATCTGGAGACGCCCCGGGGCCGAGTGCTGAGGGGCGCACCGGACGACTGAGCGGCGGACGTCCTAGGCGGCCACCGCCTCCACCACCGAGAGAACGGTCGACGTCGGCACGACCCTGGACAGTTTCAGACCGGCGGACTCGAACAGCGTGGCGAACTCCGCCTCGGTGCGTTCCCGGCCCACCAGGCACGCCATCAGCAGCAGGTCGAGCGCCTTGGCCTGATGGGGTGCGTTGCCGGGCGGGACCACGGCGTCGACGACCAGGATCCGCCCGCCCGGAGCCAGCGCGGCACGGCAGCGGTCGAGGAGGGTCACGCACTGCTCGTCCTCCCAGTCGTGCAGGATCCGCTTGAGCACGAGGACGTCGCCCTCCGGTACGACGGTGAAGAAGTCACCGGACTCGGTGGCCCAGCGTCCGGCGGTCGCGGGCGTGTCCAGCCGGTGTCCGGCCAGCACGTGCGGCTGGTCGTACAGGACGCCGTGCAGACCGGGGTGGCGGTCGAGGACCGCCAGCAGCAGGCCGCCGTGGCCGCCGCCGACGTCGACGACCGTCCCGGTGGGCGGCAGGTCGCAGGCGGCGACGATGGGCTCGTTCTCGGCGTCGGACATCGCGGCCATCCCGCAGTGGAAGACGTCGGCGGTGTCCTCGTCCTGCGCGAAGTAGTCGAAGAACGGCAGCCCGAAGAGGTGCTCGAACGCGGAGGTCCCCTCGCTCACGCAGCGGCTCAGGTCGGCGGTGGGCAGCCACATGCTGCGGTCGGTGTTCATCAGCACGGCCGAGCGGGCCGAGCACGGTGCGTCGGTGCGCAGCGCGTCACCGGCGGCGGTGAGCCGGAAGCGGCCGCCTGCGTCCTCCGCGAAGACGCCGCGCGTGGCGAGCAGCCGGAGCACCCGGTAGAGGTTCCGCGGGTCGGTGCCGGTGGCCTCGGCCAGTTCGGCCGGGGTACGGGGGCCGTGGTCCAGGTGGTCGGCGACGCCGACGACCGCGGCGGCGCGCAGGGCGGCCGGGAACAGGTAGCCGAGTGATTCGTTGACGAGGAACGCGGACGAGGCACGGGGGTCGACGGCTTCGTCCGGGTCTGCTTCTGGGCTCACGGGCGCCTCCAGCGGTGGATGTCCGGGATGTCCGGAGGCATCGTGACATTGCGCGGGCCCGGGATCGGGGAAGACGATCGGGGCGCGCGGAAGCAGATCGGGAGCGGGCGAGAGGCAGGTGGGGGGCGGCCGTGGCCTACGAGCTGCGGCGGGGCTTGCCGCGCTTCGCGGGCTTGGTGGGCTTGGCCGACTTCGCGCCGGTGGTGCGGGCGCGTGCGCCGCGGGCCGCGGGCGTCGCCTTGGCCGCGGCGGCCGGCTTCTTCGCCCGCTTGGCCTTCTCCGGCGAGGCCCCTGCCGGCTTCGAGGTCGGTGCGGCCTGGCGGCCACGCGTGCTGTTGACCGTGCGGCCGCGGACGATACCGATGAAGTCGTCGACCATGTCCGTGGTGGCCTCCTCGGGCCAGGACAGGGCGACGATCGACTCGGGGCCGTCGGTGAGAGGCCGGTAGGTGAGGTCCCGACGGTGGTACAGGCGCGCCAGGGACTGCGGGACGACCAGGAGGCCCACACCGGCGGCGACCAGTTCCACGGCGTCCTCGGTGGTCGCGGGGCGCTCGAAGGCGGGCTCGCCGGGCGGGGCGTCCCAGTCGAAGACGTCGTCGAGGGGGTGGAAGAGGACCTCTTCGCCGAGGTCGGCCACGGTGACCTCCTCGACCGCCGTGATCAGGTGGTCCTTGGGGACGACGACCACCGTGGTCTCGGTGTAGAGGGGGATCGCGCTGAAGAACGTACGGTCCACCGGGAGCCGTACCAGACCGGCGTCCGCGTCACCCGCGCGCAGCAGGTCGGACGCCTCGGCGGCGGAGACCTGGTGGAGGGTGAGGGGGATGCCGGGCCGGCGCTCGTTCCAGATCCGAACCCATTTGGCGGGCGTCACGCCGGGGACGTACGCGAGCCGGAACGACGGTGTTTCCTCCGAGCCTGTCACCAGCCCAGGTTAACGGGCCCCGGCCGACCGCTCGGCACCGGCCGTGGTCGGCCGCCCCGCACCGGTCGTGGTCGGGGCTTCCGCACCGGCCGTGGTCGGGGCTTCCGCACCTGGCCGATACCCTTGACCTCATGAGTTCGCACCAGACCGCCCAGACGATGAAGCCCGCGACCGCGGCGAAGAAGCTGGGCGTGTACCTGCCCGCCACGCCCACCGCCTTCCAGGAGGGTGTCGTCTCGCGCGCCGAGCTGACCGAGCTCCAGGCGAATCCGCCCGAGTGGCTGCGCGAGCTGCAGGCCAACGGGCCGCACCCGCGTCCGGTGGTCGCGGCCAAGCTGGGCGTGTCCATCGCGGGGCTGGCGCGCGGCGGGGTGACGGAGCCGCTCACCACCGAGCAGATCGAGGAGCTCAAGCGCGAGCTGCCCGAGTGGCTGGAGAAGGAGCGCGCCACGCAGGCCGAGGTCCGCAAGGAGACCGTGCGGCTGAAGAACGTGAAGCGGGAGAAGGAGTCGGGGCAGGACTGAGCCCTCACCCGCGCGACTTTCCCACGGCCCCGGTCCAGGCACCTCCGCCTGTACCCCGGGGCCGTCGCCGTACCGGCCGCGCCTCTGTGCCGGTCCGCCGGGCTTCCATCCCCCATCGCCCATCCCCATCCCCCGGGCCCTCCCAACTCCCCCCGCCCTCAATCCTCTTCACCGGCCACCCGGGCCGCCGTCCTGTCCCGCTCCCCCGCCGGCCCCTGCCACCCTCGCTGAGCTGCGGTTTCCCCATCCGGAAACCGACCGCGGAAGGCGTTGTCAGTGGTCTCCCCTACAGTCGCCATCACTTGATCACTGCGGTGCGGGGAGGCACGCATGGGGTGGGTGACGGCCGGGGACTACGAGGTGGCCCTGGACGACGGGAAGGTGGTCTGCCGCAACACGGCAGGGCGGCGGCTGAAGTCCGTGCCCGCGAAGCTGGCGGACGATCCCGCCGTGCTGGGTCTGCGGCAGCTCGCCGAGTGGCTGGAGCGGCACGAACGGCAGTGCCTGGCCGACGTGGAGCGGTGGATGACCCGCTCGCTCCCGGTGCCGCTCGCCGTCCTGGCGCAGGTCTGGCCGGACCCCGCCTGGCAGGCGGCGCTCCGCGACCTGGTGGTGACCGGCACGGACGGCGAGGTCGCCGGGTTCCTGCGGGACGCCGACGCCGGGCGCGGGCTCGGCCTGGTCGACCTCGACGGCGACACCGTGCGCATCGCCCCCGAACTTGTCCGCCTGCCGCACCCGGTGCTCCTCGAAGACCTGGAGGAGCTGCGGGAGTTCGCCGTCGAACTCGGCGTCGAGCAGAAGGCGCAGCAGCTCTTCCGGGAGGTCTGGCACCGCCCGGCAGCGCTGGACGCGGAGGGCACCCAGATCGAGGAGTACGCGGGCGGGGTCTTCAAGGAGCTGCGGTTCCTGCACGGCAGGGCCACGCAGTCGGGGTACCGCGTGCGCGGCGGATACGCGGTGTGCTCCGTCCTTGAGGAGGGCCGCGGGGTCGAGGCCCGGGTCTGGATCGGCGACTACGACAGCTACTTCGAGACCGAGACCGGCCCGCTGGCGTGGACCGATCCTGCCGGCCGGACGCTGAGGCTGGGTCAGGTCGGCCCGGTCGCCTGGTCGGAGGGGATGCGGATGGCGGCGGCGCTGTACGCCGGGCGGGACATCGAGGACGAGGAGCGGGCGGCATGACCACGTACGACGACAGCACGGCCGCGCTGCTCGACGCCGGCGCGATCCTGCCCTCGGGCACGACCACGCGGGAGGACTCCGACGTCCTCACCGCACGCACGTACACGCACCCCGCCCTGGACGGGCGGACGGTGGTCCGCCTGGTGCCGGGCACCCTCGGCGAGGCCGAGGACCTGGCCCTTGAGTTCCTCGGTCTGGCCCGGGAGCCGGCGGCGCCCGAGGTCGGCCAGGTGCGCCGGGAGACTCTGGGCTTCCCGGCCTGGGCGCTGGTGCACGACCCGGCCAACGGCCATCACGCCCTCGCCCTGGTCAAGGACGTCGAGCGGCTGGCCCGGCAGGCCAAGTCCAAGCCGGGCAACGCGAAGGAGGGCTTCGAGGCGCTCGGCGAGCGGCTCGGCCGCGCGGTCCCGCACTTCCTGCCGACCTTCTACGAGCAGGCCGCGCGGGTCTTCCTCCAGCACGAGAACACGACCTACGCGGCCGCCTTCTTCGGCAAGGCCCGCGAGGCCGAACGGGTGCACGCGCTGGCCGTGGACGAGGAACGGCAGCGGGCGGTGTTCCTGGAGTTCGCCTTCGCCGGGGCGCTCACCGTCAAGGCGCTGAAGGAGTACGTGAGGGACCTCGCCCGGCGGCTCGAACCGGCCACCGCCTGGGCACAGTTCCGGCAGCTGACGGTGGAGCGCTGTGCGGCCGGAATGCCGCCGTACGCCTCGCTGCCGCAGGACGCGCGCGGGCTGATCAAGGCGGCGGGGCTCGACCGGGTCACGGAGGAGTGTGCCCTGGTCGCCGACCTGCTGGCGTCCCCGGCCGCCGTACGGGCGCCCGCCTCCTTCTGGAACGCCTACCGGAGCGTGCTGCCCGTCCTCGCCGAGCGGCGGCCCGGGATCCGGGTACGGCTGCTGGAGATCATGCCGGCCGGCCTCGGCCGGGAGGTGGAGGACGACGAGTTCTGGCTGGCGCTGCTGGCCGAGTGCGGGGCGGACCAGCTGCTCACCGAGGACGACGGGGAGAACGGCGGGGAGGCCGACGCGGCGGACTGGCTCAGCCGTTGGGCCCAGCACCGCAAGCACGGGGCGGCGTACTCGCACCGCTCCCCCGCGACGCTGGCGCTGGTCGAGCGGATGGCGTCCCGGCTGCGGGCGGGCGGACGGCCCGTCGACCTCTTCACCGGGCGCTGGCAGGCGGGGGCGGACCTCGATCTGCTGGACCTGTGCGTGGCGGAGGGCATCGCGCTGGCCGTACCCGACGCGGACACCCATGTGCATCTGCCGCTGGGCATCTGGCTGCGCGACAAACGGCCCGGACAGCGGGACCTGAAGGCCGTCGCCGCCGAATCCCGTTACCGGGCACTGCTGTTCGAGGCCGTCGAGGGGCTCGGGCGGGGTCAGGGACCGGCGGAGCTGCCCAAGGTGGCCGCGCATCCGGTGCTCGGCGAGGTACTGCGCGAGTGGCTGCAGGAGGCGACCGCGGAGTTCGCCGCCACCGCAGGGCTGCCCGGCGCGGACACGAAGCTGGAGCGGCTGCGCCCCTTCCGGGCGGTGGTGCAGGAGAGCCCGCAGGCCGTCCGCCGGCTCACCGGGTACGACATCGTCCCGGTCCTCGGCCGTACGCTGCGCGCCGGGATCCTGGACGAACTGGGCTGGCCCGCGCTGGAGGAGGCGCTGGAGCTGCTCGACGCCGAGGTGCGCAAGGACCGGGACGACACGCTGTCGGTGACCGAGGCGTGGCCCGCGCTGATCCTGGCACGGGGTCACAAGGCGGTCGTCGTCGGCCCCGAGGGGATCCTGCTCACCCACGACCTGCGGCTGCCCACGGACCTGGACCGCTGGCACCGGCCCCGGTTCCGGTACGTCGACGGCGAGTTGCTGGTGATGTGGCGGGACGGCTCGAAGCAGCACGGTTACTGGTCGAACCGCCCGTCCGAGGTGGTCCCGCTCGGTGGTGAGCAGATTCCCAGCTGGTGGTCCGGCATGGACGCGGCCAATGCGTCGATCCCGCTGCCCGATGGCGGCCGGGCCACCGGCGGCCGCACCCTGCACGCCGGGGACACGGTGCTGCCGCCGAGCCGCCCGGTCATCGGCGACGGCACCACGTACTGGCGGCAGGGCAGGCAGGGGCGGCAGTCGCTGTGGCTGGAGTACGACCCGGCGACCGGCGAGCACGGACGTGCCTCGCTGCCCGCGCTGCTGGCGTCGGCCGTCCGCGAGGACACCTCGCTGCTGCCCGGTTCCTGCGAGGTGCTGCCGCTGCAACCCGGTCTGGAACACAGCCCGTTCGGCACCGACGGCACGGTCCTCGGGCGGTGGGTGCGCACGGAGGGCGAGGGCGCGGAGGCGCGGACGACCGCCGGTACCCCGGACGGGCGGACGGCGACCCTGCGGGCGGCCCGCAACGGCCGGGTGCCGGGGGTGCCGCTGGGCGCGCTGCGGCTGCCGGGCGGGGCCGCGCCGATCGCCGCGCAGACGTACCAGAGCGTCGCCCTGCACGCGGACGACGGCACCGAGCTCGGGCGGGTGTCCTTCGGCGAGTCCGGCGGGACGTACGCGGCCGGTACCCGGCTGGTGCCGCCGGTCGCGTTCTGGCACGCGCTGCGCCCCCGCGACGAGCGCGGGTCGGCCGTACTGCGTGCCCTGACCGACGCGTCGGCCGGTGAGCTGATGCGGGCGACGGCGACGGCGCTGGACGAACGGCAGCAGGCGCTGGCCCGGGCCGGGAAGGACGACAGGGCCAGGGCCGGGGTGCCGACCGCCGACGCGGTCACCGTGGCAGCGGTGGCGCGGGTGCTGCCCGGACTGGCCGACCGGCGGCTGCTGGCCGGTGTCGCCGCCCTCGTCCACGCGGCACTGCGGGTCGCCGAGGCGGCCGCGTCCCTGGCCAGGCCCCCGAAGGAGCGGCCGCGGCAGCCCCGGCAGCGGACCGAGGGGATGTTCGCCGACTACTCCCCGCTGCACGGCGGGGACCGGACACTGCACGACGCCGCGACCGGCGTCGTGACCCTGCAGAACGCGTGGCACGGCGGCTGGGCCGCGCTGCGCCAGATCCGCGCGGTGAACCAGGTGCTGTCCGGCCGCCCCGCCGACGGCAGGCCGCTGCCGGAACGCGAGCGGCTCGCCGTCGTCGGAGACGGCTGGCTGAGCGACGAGCACACCATTCCCACCATCGGCGCGGAATGGCCGCCCGTCCTGGGCGTCCTGCGGCCGCTCGCCTACCGCGCCGCCTCGCCGGCCCTCACCGACGTCCAGCGCGAGCCGCTGCTCCTGCTGTTCGAGGCGCTCACCGAGGGGCCGCTGGCCGGGCTCGGGACCACGCTGCGCGCGGTCGTGCTGGGCGAGCCGCACGACGAGCAGCAGCGGGTGGGACAGGTGCTGCGCCGGGACGGCCGTACCGTGGTGGTACTCGGCTGCCAGAGCGTCGACGCCCGGCTGGGCGCGGTGGAGTGGCTGGCGCTGGACCACGACCCGTCCGGGGCGTTCGGTGCCGTCGGGCACTTCACGCTGGTCCGGGAGAACCGGTACACCACCGGGATCCCGGCGGACCGGCTGGCCGAACTGACCCGGCTGATCCGGGAGAAGGGCGCCGCACCCTGGCGACCCGAGGCCCCCGAGGCACTGGTGACCGCGACGAACGGCGCGCTGGGCCCCCTCCAGGCCACCGTACTGCTGGCCGGACACCCGCACGCCCCCGCCGCCGAGGGGCTCGCCGCCGTCGGCCTCAAGCCGCGTCAGCGGAGCTTCGGCGCGCAACTGCTGGACTCGCTGGGCCAGGACGAGCAGCGGGCGCTCCTCGGCGCGCTGCTGCCGGACGACCCGGCCGCGCTGTGGACGGCCGGCCCCGACACGGCGGCCGCGGGCCGGCTGTGGGCCGAGCGCCTCGGCACCCTGGTACGTCTGCCGGAGGAGCTGAGCACCGATCTCGCCGGCATGGGCGTCGGTCACGCCGAGGCCGTGCTCAACCCCGCGCGCACGCCCTGGCTCGCCCGCACCACGGTGTTCCGGACCGGCAGGGACGGCGACTTCGCGCCCGCCGACCCGTCGGCGGTGCCCGGTTCGTACGTGCTGGCCGGGGCCGTGGAGAGCCTGGCCGCGCTGGCCTACGTGCTGCCGTACGGACATCCGCTGCGGGCCGGGCTGACGGACGGGCTCGGCGCACTGCGCCGCCGGCTGGCCGACCCCGGGCTGCTGCTCGACCTGAACCTGGAGTGGACGGAGAAGGGCGGCCCGACGTGCGTGCAGCTGCGCAAGGTCTTCGGCCTGCCGGAGACCGGCGGCGCCGACGCGAACGGACTGACGAGGGCAGGTGACGCCCTGGTGCTGCGCCCCTGGTACTCGGACACGGAGCACGTGCTGCTCCGGCCGGGAGCGCTGAGCGGAGCCGACGACCCCGTGTTCGGGCTCCTGGAGGGGCTGCTCGGCGAGGGGCGGGCGTCGCGGCTGCGTGCCGTCCGGACGCTGCTCGGCGACGACCTCGCCGGTGCCCTCGCGGCCGACGGGCACGCGGGGTACGCCCAGGACCCCACGGTCGGCGTGCCCGCGCTGGTCGCGGAGGTCGCCGGGGCGCACGGACTCGGCGAGGACGCGGCGGCGCTCTACCTCCAGCTGCTGGCGCTGCCCGACCCGACCGACCGCAACTGCGCGCGCTGGACCGGCTGGAAGCCTGCCCGGATCAAGAAGGCACGTGCCGAACTGGCGGCGACCGATCTGGTCGTCGAGGCGAAGCGGCCGCGCGCCGGCCGCACCCTCTTCCTGCCCGGCGGCTGGCGTGACCTCAAGGCTCCGGCCCTGCCGGTGGAGACCTGGAAGGAAGCCCTCTACCCGGTCTCCGACGGCAACCGGACCCTCCCGCCGGTCCCGGTGCCGGAGCTGTTCACCCGCGCCTGGGAGCGGATACGCGCCGGGGACGCCCCCGGGTACGAGCAGCTGACCACACGGGCGACCCGCGGCGGCCGTCGCCGATGACCACGATCCGTACCACCACCGGCCCCGCCACCCGCATCACCGCCCGTGCCGCCACCCGCTCCACCCCTCGTAGCGCCGCTAAGGACGACCACCGATGACCGCCAGCACCGCACCCCTCCGCCAGATCGTCCCGCCCGAGGACCGGTACGCCACCGAACTGGCCTTCCTCGCCGCGTACGACGCCGGTCCGCGCCCGCCCGCCTGGCGGCTCACGCCCCGGGCCGTCGTCACCTTCGTCATGGGCAGCGGCGGCCAGGCGCTGCGGCTGCCCGACGACGCCGGGGCACCGGAGGGAGTGCCGCGCCGCCTGGTCGTGGAAGGCAAGTTCGTCGGCGACCGGGCCCTCGTCGAGCGGTGTGTGGTGACCCTCGCCGGTGAGCGGGGACTGCTGCTGGTCGGCGAGCCCGGCACCGCCAAGTCGATGCTGTCCGAGCTGCTGTCGGCCGCGGTGTGCGGCACCAGCGGCCTGGTCGTGCAGGGCACCGCGGGCACGACGGAGGACCAGCTCAAGTACGGCTGGAACTACGCCCTGTTGCTCGCCCAGGGCCCGAGCCGCCAGGCACTCGTGCCCTCCCCGGTCCTCACCGCGATGTCCCGGGGTGCCGTCGCACGCGTGGAGGAGGTCACCCGCTGCCTCCCCGAGGTGCAGGACTCGCTGGTCTCACTGCTCTCCGAGCGGCGCATCGCGGTACCCGAACTCGCGGGCACGGACGACGCGTTGGCGCATGCGGCACCCGGGTTCAGCCTCATCGCCACGGCCAACCTGCGGGACAAGGGCGTCTCGGAGATGTCCGCCGCGCTCAAGCGGCGCTTCAACTTCGAGACCGTGGGCCCGATTCCGGACCTCGACGCCGAGACCGCACTGGTACGCGGCCAGGCCCGGGCATCGGTGGAGCGGGCCGGGGCGCCCTTCCAGGTCGACGACGCGGTCCTGGAGGCCCTGGTCACCGCGTTCCGTGACCTGCGCGAGGGACGGTCGGCGGAGGGCTGGGAGGTGGAGCGCCCGTCCACGGTGATGAGCACGGCGGAGGCGGTGGCGGTGGCGGGCGCGCTGGCCCTGGCGGCGGCCTACTTCCCCGGGGACCGCGACGTCCTCGGCCTGCTCCCGGGCCATCTGCTGGGTGTCGTACGCAAGGACGACCCCGCCGACGCGGCCCGGCTGCGCGGCTACTGGGACGGTCCGGTACGGCGGCGCGCGGAGCAGGGCTCGGCGACCTGGCGCACGCTGTGGGACCTGCGCACGGTCCTGGAGGCGTGACCCCGGTGTCCGACTCCCCCGAGGCGGCCCTCGCCGCCCTCACCGATCCGGCCGGGCCGTACCTGATCGGCGTACGGCACCACGCGCCCTCCCTGGCCGCCGCCGTACCCGCGCTGCTGGCCGCGGCCGAGCCGGAGGTGCTGCTCGTCGAACTGCCCGCGGAGCTGCAGGAGTGGCTGCCGTGGCTCGCCCACGAGGAGACCGGGGCTCCCGTGGCCCTCGCGGCGGCACCGGCCGACGGCAGCGGCGGCCCGGCGTTCTATCCGTTCGCCGACTTCTCCCCGGAACTGGCGGCGGTGCGGTGGGCCGCACGGAACCGGGTGCCGGTGGTCGCTTGCGATCTGCCGCTGGCGGATCGGGGGTGGCGGGAAGGTGAGCGTGCCGCGCAGGGGCCAGGTCGGTTGTCGGACGTCCTGCGTTCCCGGCTCACCGGGCGGCCGGGTGACGACCTCTGGGACCGGCTGGTCGAGGCCGCCGCGCCCGGTTCGACACCGGAGGCGCTGCGGCGGGCGGCGCTGCTGACGGGGTGGGCGCTCCGGGAGGAGTCGGCCGTGTCGGAGGTGGACCTGCGACGCGAGGAGTGGATGCGGTCTCGGCTGGCCGCCGCGACGGCAGACGGTAAGCGCGCCTGCATGGTAGTGGGTGCCTTTCACACTCCGGCACTCTTGCGCCCCCTCGGGGGCGCGGGGCTGCATTCGATTTGCGGCTACCGCCGCGTGGGCGCGACAAGCCCCCACCAGCCCGCACCCGAATGGACAACCTCCCTCATCCCCTACACCTACGCCCTCCTGGACGAGCGCTCCGGCTACCCCGCCGGTATCCGCGACCCCGAGTGGCAGCACATGGTCTTCGAAGCGGCCGGTGAACCCGACGTTTTGAATGACATGCTGACCCGCGCGGCCGTCCGCATCTCCGCCGAACTCCGGCAACTGGGCCACCCCTCGGGCCCCGCCGACGCCCGCGAGATCACCCGCCTCGCCGGAGACCTCGCCCGCCTCCGCGGCCTTCCCGCCGCAGGCCGCGGCGAACTGGTCGAGGCCGTCCAGACCGTACTGACGCAGGGCGAGCCCTACGGCCGGGGCCGAGCGGTGGCAAGGGCGATGGAGAACGTCCTGGTCGGCGACCGGGTCGGCCGCCCCGCGCCCGGCGCGCCCCGCAGCGGTCTCGCCCCGGCCGTGGAGGCCGAGCTCACCGAACTCGGCCTGCCGGGCCCCGCGGACAGCGGCCCCGGCGCCGCCCGGGACCTTCGGCTCGACCCCCTCCGCTCGGATCTCGACCGCCGCCGCGAACTGCTGCTGCGCCGCCTGATGTTGTGCTCCGTGCCGTACGCCGAGCGCAGGTCGGTGACCGGCACGGGCGGTGCGGACGCCCTCACCTCGCGCTGGGAGGTGCGCTGGACCCCGGCCACCGCCGCGATGCTGACGGCGGCCGGGATCCGGGGGGTCACCCTCGCCCAGGCGGCCGAAGGCCTGCTGCGCGAGCGGAGCCGCAAGGAGCGGGACGCCGGTGGCCCGACGGCGGCGCAGGTGCTCGACGGCCTGGAGCAGGCGGCGCACAGCGGCCTGCCCGGCCTCGTGGCGGAGCGGCTCGACGACACCGCCGAGGTGCTCCAGGCCGCCGGCACCCTCCCCGAACTCCTCGCCGGGCTGGCCCTGTTGGACCGGCTCAGGACCGGTCACATCGCGGGTCTCGACCCTGACGAGGACCGTACGGCCAGGGCCGTCGCCGTGGCCGAGCTGCTGACCGCGGCCGCGGTGCGCCAGGTGGACGGCCTGACCGGTTCCGAGGACCCGGCCGACGCCCGCGCCCTGCTCGAACTCGCGCACCGCGCCGACCTGTCGGGCGGAATCCGGCTCGCCGACGCCCTCGCCCGGCTGGCCGCCGACGGCTCCCCGTTGATGCGGGGCGCCGCCGGAGCCGTTCGCGTGCTGCTCGGGCAGGAGGAACCGGAGTCGTTCGGCGGCCGGGTCGCCTCCTGGGTGGACGGGGCGGTCGACGCCGAGTCCCGGTCCGCGCTCGCCGCCCGGCTGACGGGTCTGCTGACGGCCGCCGGACGGCTGCTCGAGGCGGCCGCACCGGCGTTGGAGCCCCTGGTCGACCGGGTGTCGGGGCTGTCCGACCGGGACTTCCTCGACCGGCTGCCGGCCCTGCGCGGCGGTTTCGACACACTGAGCCCGGCCGACCGTGAGCGGCTGCTGACCGGGGTCGAGGAGCGTGTCGGCGTCGACCGGGTGGCCGACACCGGCGCGATCGACCCGGCCGGGCTGGCCACCTGGACCCGCGCTGACCTCGCCGCACGCGAAACCCTGCGCACGCTCGGCCTGCTGCCTCCGCCAAGGGTACGCAAGGAGCCCGAGCCGGCCGGCGCCGCCGTGGCGGTGACGGACCACCGGCTGGCCCCCGCCGACCGCTGGCGTCTGCTGCTCGGCCGCCGTACCGACCAACTTCCCAAGTCGGCGCGCTCCTTGGCCACCGCGTTGGACGAGCTGTACGGCCGCGGCCGCGGCGAGGGCAGCCGGGGCGACCTCGGCGGCAGGGGCGGCGGGCGCCAGGCGTCGTATCCCGGGGTGCGGGAGTGGTCGGAGGAACTGGCGGCGCTGTTCGGGCCGGGCATCCGGGAGGAGGTGCTGGCGGCGGCCGCCGAGACGGGACGGCCGGACGTGCTGGCCGAGCTGGATCCGGAGAGCGTGCGGCCCTCCGTGGACCTGCTGCGCTCGGTGCTGCGGCACGCGGGCGGACTGCCCGAGGCCCGGCTGGCCGCGCTGCGCCCGCTGGTCCGGCGGCTGGTGGACGCGCTGACCCGGGAGCTGGCGACCCGGCTGCGCCCCGCACTGCACGGCACCGCGCTGCCCCGGCCCAGCCGACGCCCGGGCGGCGGCCTGGACCTGCCGCGTACGCTGCGGGCCAACCTGGCCACCGCCCGCCGGGCGGCCGACGGCACGGTCCAGGTGATCCCGGAGCGCCCGGTCTTCCGGACCCGGGCCCGGCGCGCCGCCGACTGGCGGCTGATCCTGGTCACGGACGTGTCCGGGTCCATGGAGGCGTCGACGATCTGGGCGGCGCTCACCGCCTCGGTACTGGCCGGGGTGCCGACCCTGTCCACTCACTTCCTGGCGTTCTCCACCGAGGTCGTCGACCTCACGGGGCACGTCGAGGACCCGCTGTCGCTGCTGCTGGAGGTGAGCGTCGGCGGCGGCACCCATATCGCGGCCGGGCTGCGGCACGCGCGCGAACTGGTGACCGTGCCGTCCCGGACGCTCGTGGTCGTGGTCAGCGACTTCGAGGAGGGTTATCCGGTCGGCGGACTGCTCGCCGAGGTGAGGGCGCTGGTCGGGGCGGGCTGTCAGGTCCTGGGGTGTGCGAGCCTCGACGACTCGGGGCGCCCCCGCTACTCCACCGGCATCGCGGGGCAGCTGGTCGCCGCCGGGATGCCGGTCGCCGCCCTGAGCCCGCTCGAACTCGCCCGCTGGGTAGGGGAGAAGATCGCATGAGCACGGAACGCACGAGCACGCAGCGGGACCTGCCCGCCGTCGCCCCGGCCGTGACCGCCGAGCTGGTCGCAGCCCTCTCGCCCCGGCTGCGCAAGCGGCTGGACTCGGGCATCGCCAAACTGGCGGACCGGCCGGTCGTCCGGGACGGCGACACCGTGCGCATCACCGTCGACGACGAGGGCTCCGAGCTCGAACTGGCCGCCCCCGGGGGCTTCGTGGCCGATGCGGCGGCCATCCGCTGCGGCTGCCTGCTGGCCCCGGGCTGCCTGCACCGCGCGGCGGGGGCTTCGGCGGCACCGGTGGCCGACATGACGGGGACCGCCGGGACCATGGGAGGCGCGGGCAACGCGGAGGGCGCGGAGAACTCCGAGCCCGCCAAGTCCACCGCGACCGCGAAGCCCACGGCGACCGCCACGTCTGCTGCGGTCGCCGAGCAGCCGGCGCTCCTCTCGGCCGGGCATGAGGAACCCGCCCCCGAAGAGTCCGCGACGTCCCCGCAACGCACCGCCGCCCACGCCGTTTTCGACGCCGTGGCCGCCGTGCTCGACATCGGTACGGACGGTTCCGGGGCCGTGCTGCAGGCGGAGTTGCTGCGTGCCGCGCACACCGCGCGCCTCGCAGGGCTGCCCCGGGCGGCCGCGGCGGCGGTCTCCGTGGTCACCGCGTTGCGCGCGGCCCGTGCGGCCGACCCGGCGTTCCGGCTCACCGAACTCGTCGGCGCCGTGTCGGAGACCCTGTTCGTGGCCCATCGCGTCCCGTTCGCCACGGGCGCCGAACTCGCCGGACTGCGCGGCACCGTACGGCAGCCGTACACGCCGGACGGTTCGCTCCGGCTGTACGGCCTGTTCTCGGAGCCGGTGCTCACCGCGAGCGGCTATGCGGGTGCGGTCACCTGGACCGCCGACGCCGAGGGCCGGCTGTACACGCTCTCGGACGTGGCACCGGGCGGTGCGGGCCGGGCGGTGGGCGCCGCCGACCGTGCCGTACGCGTCGGGGACACGGCGCTGACGCACCGGGAGTTGGCGCGGGCGGGCCTCGCGGTGTCGGGGGCGACGGTGTCACCGACCGGTCGGCTGGGGGCGGGCGCGGGGGTACGGGCGGTGCGCGCGCCGGGTGCGGACTGGCGGGCCGCGCCGCTGGACCGGTTGTGGGCGGTACCCGTGGCCGAGCAGGTCGGTCGGGCGCTGAGCGGCGGCCACGATCTGCTGTTCCTGGAGGTGACGCTGGTCGGCGCGGTGCGCGAGGCGGCGGGTGACTGTCTGCTGGCCGACTGCGGCGGTGTGCCGTTGCGGCTGACGGCGGCGCACGACCATCCGGCGCTCCCGCACCGCGACAACCTGCGGCTGCTGGCCGCCGCGCGCGGCAGCCGGCTGCGCGTGATCGCACGAGTCGCCACGGCCCCGCACGCCCGCGCTCACCTCCTCGCGACCGAGCACCCCACGAGCGCCGGGAACCGTGTCGACGTGGGGCTGGACCGACTCCAGCAAGCGGACCTGCCGACTCCGGCACCTGCAACTCCCTCTGCCCATGCCCATGCAGCTGTGCCTGCCTCGATCGACGCGGTGCTCGCGCCACACGAGGCGCCCCTGCACCTGCTGCACCGGCGGGTCGGGCAGGCGGTTTCGGGCGGGCGGCGCGTGCTGGCCTTCCCGGGTGACTCGACGGCCGATGCCCGCCGTCTGCACCGGCACGGTCTGGGCACGGCCGGCGATATCCTCGACGAGTTGCTCGCCGCGGCGGCGGAACGTTCGCGCGACGCCTTCGGACGTCTCCTTCCGGCGGACACCGGCCGCTTCGCCCGGGCCTGGCTGACCGCGGCACGCTACACGGACGAGGTCGACCGTGTGCTGTGTGCCGCCGCCTGGGGCGGCTGATCGGGCAGGGCGGCCTTATGCGGGCCGCCGCTCCCCCGTGCCGGCGGCCCGCGTGACCGGAGTCGTCCCGTCCGGTGCCGGTGCCAGGTTGAAGCATGCGGCACCCCGCCGTTGCATGGGTATGCGTATAACTGCGTAGGGGCACGACCAGAGAGGAACACGTGTTACAGGGGCTGGACAGGGCCTATGAACGCCTCACCGAACTGGCCGTGGCCGCGCTCAGCGAACGCGCGCCCGAACGGCTCTGGCCGCTGCTCGCCGACGCGGTGACCGCTCTGTGCGGCGGGGAGACGCTGATCTACAAGCTGGACGACTGGAGCGAGGGCAAGGGCACCCTCGGGATGTCGCCCGCTGCCGCCGCCGCGCTGGGCCGGCTCGGTGACGAGTCGCTGGGGGTGCTGCGCTCGGGCTACCCGTTCGCCCACCACTACGCGGCCGGCCTCGGCCGGGCACCGGTCACGGCCCGTCGGCTCGCGGGCCGCGCCTGGCCGGTGAGCGAGACCGCGCAGGTGCTCGCTGACGGCCTGGACCTGGACCAGGTACTGGCGCTACCGCTGCCCGGTACGGTCACGCCGATCACCGGCTGTCTGGTCTACCGCTCCGGCTCGGACTTCACCGACGACCAGGTGCGGATCGCCGAGCGCGCGCAACCGCTGCTGGCCGCCGTCGAGCAGCAGCGCCGGCTCCTGGAACAGTGGCGCCGGCTGTCCGCGACGGCCGGCGAGCCGGCGGAGAGCGCGGCGGACTGTGCGCTGACGCCCCGTGAACTCACCGTCCTCCTCCTGCTCACCGACGCCCTGACCGCCGACGCGATCGGCCGCCGGCTGGGCATCTCGGCGCGCACGGTCCACAAGCACGTCGAGAACATCTACCGCAAGCTCGGCACCCGCGACCGCCTCGGCACCGTCCTGCACGCCCAGCGGTTGGGTCTGGTCCCGACACCGGACCAGGCGCGGGCCGGCAGGGGGCCGTCGACCGGGAAATCCCGTGGACAGCGACTTCGTCCGCCCGGCACAGTGGCCGATCGTGACGAGCAGTGAACTGTGGAGCCAGGCCGAGGCCGACCGCTACGACGGTGAGGAGAACGAGATGTCCTCGGCCGCCGTGCTCGGTCCGACCGTCGGCTTCCTCGCCGAACTCGCCGGAGACGGGCGGGCGTTGGAGTTCGCCATCGGTACGGGACGGGTCGGTGTCCCGCTCCGGGAACGCGGGGTGCCCGTCGCGGGCATCGAGTTCTCCGAGCACATGGTGGCCGTCCTGCGGCGGAAGACCGACGAGGAGACCCTGCCGGTCGTGATCGGGGACATGGCGACGGCCACCGTGCCCGGCGAGTTCGCCCTGGTCTATCTCGTCTACAACACGATCTCGAACCTGCTCACCCAGGACGAGCAGGTCGAGTGCTTCCGCAACGCGGCCCGGCATCTGAGGCCCGGCGGCCGGTTCGTGATCGAACTCGGGGTGCCGCCGCTGCGGTTGCTGTCACCGGGGCAGGTCGCGGTGCCGTTCGACGTCTCCGCGGGGCACCTCGGCTTCGACACCTTCGACCTGGTCGAGCAGATCCTGGTCTCGCACCACCTCACCCGCGACGGCGAGGACGGCCGCTACCGCCGGGACGCCTCCCGGCACCGGTATGCGTGGCCCGCCGAACTGGACCTGATGGCCCGGATCGCGGGCCTCGCGCTGGAGCGCCGGGTGGCCGACTGGGACGGCTCTGCGTTCACCCAGGACTCCACGAAGCACATCTCGGTGTGGCGCAAGCCTGCGTGACCGTCGCGACCGTACCGGTCACCCGCTCGCCGGCGTCCACTGGATCCGCGTGCTGCACAGGGACACCACGACGGCCGCCGCCGCGACCACTCCGAGGCCCCACACCAGGCTGCTCGAACTCGCCACGAAACCGATGAGCGGCGGCCCTGCCAGCAGGCCCGTCGTGCCCATGGCCGCGACCAGCGCCAGCGCCTGCGAGCCCTGTTTCGCCGCGGCGACATAGACGCACGGGGTCACGGCCGCACAACCCAGTCCGACACAGGCGAACCCGACCAGCGCCGCCGCCACTCCCCCGCTGAGCAGGGCGAAGGCCAGCCCGGCGGCGGCCAGGGCGCTGCCGAGCAGAACGACGCGCCCGTCGCCCCAGCGGCTGCGCCAGCCGTCGGCGAAGAGGCGGGCCAGCACCATCATGCCGGAGAACACGGCGATGCCCATCGGCGCCAACTCCGCCGTCGACTTGGCGACTTCCCGCAGGTAGAGCGCGGACCAGTCGTTCATGGCACCCTCGGTCACCGTGCCGAACGCCATGGCGCAGCACATCCAGAGGGTCACCCGGGACGGAAGGCTCCATCCGGCGCGGCTCCTGCCCGGCTTCTCCGCCGCGGGAGCCTCGTCCTCGAGAAGGCCGGGGCGGGCCAGCGCCGTCAGCAGGACGAGGACGACGGCGGCCACGCCGAAGTGCGCCGTGACCGAGGAGGTGGCCGCGTTCATGCCGGAGGCGAGCAGCGCGGCGAGCAGGGAGCCGGCGCTGAACGTCGCGTGCAGTCTGGCCATGGTGTTGCGTGCGTACCGGGTCTCCAGGGCCGTGCCCTGTGCGTTCATGGCCACGTTCAGACACCCCACGCCGACGCCGTCCGCCACCATGACCAGCAGGGCGACCGGATAGTCCGGGGCCAGGGCGAGTGCCACGAGCAGCAGGGTCAGGCAGAGGGCCGACAGCAGCGACAGCCGTGCGGAGCCCAGCCGTTTCATGAGCACCGGCACCAGCGGGAACGAGGCCACGGCGCCGATGCCGGCCGCCATCAGCAGCACCCCCACCTCGGCCGCGGTCAGCCCGAGGTCCGCCTTGACGGCGGGGATCCGCGAGGCCCAGGTGGCGTACTGGAAGCCGAGGGAGCAGAACAGTGCGGCGATGGCCAACTGGCTGCGGCGGAAGGGATCACGGACAGGGAACACACACATCAACTCGTTTCGTCGACTCGGCCGTCGCACGGGACATGTAGACGGCGTTCGCGCCGTATCCGTCCGGGGAGATCCCCGGGTACGCGGTGAACCCGCGCGCCGACCAGAACGGCTCGCTGCGGCCGACGGCGATCAACGAGATCCGTTCGAATCCGCGTGAACCGGCGGTCAGGGTGAGGTGGTCGAGGAGCCGCTGCCCCAGTCCTCTGCCGCGCAGCCGTTCCGCGACCACGATGTCGTGCAGATGCAGATTGCGTGGGTGGCGCACGGAGACCTCGGACTCCTCCGCCCGTTCGAGGTCCGGATATCCGAAGGACGGATACGGCAGTGCCAGCAGGTACCCGGCCGGCTGCGCGCCGACGTCCAGGACGAAGCAGGTATCCGGCGAGGCGTCCGCCCTGGACCGCAGGGCCGCGAGACCCTCCGAGAGGCCGAGTTCCGCATAGGCCCGGGATTCCATCGCGGCGATGGCGTCCCAGTCGGTGTCGGTGATGTGGCGTACGCGTACGCCGTCGCCGTTCACGGCCGGCCTCCGCCGACGCAGGTGTACGGGAGCGGGGCGAAGCCGTTGAAGCCCTGGGTCGTGTAGCTGATCGCGTAGGCGCCGCTGGCGAGCACCCAGACGGGATCGCCTGACGCCAGCTCTCTCGGGACGTGGACGAGGGCGTGTCCCTGGGGGTAGGCGTCGTCGCTGTCACAGGTGGGACCCGCCACGACGGCGGGGACGTACCCGGCATGGGGGTGGGTGGGGAAGACGAGCGGGTACTGCAGCGCGTCCATCTCGTAAAGGCCGTTGAACTTGCCGCAGGTCAGGTAGAGCCAGTGCTGCCGCTCGCCGTCCGGTCCGCGCCGCTCGGCGAGACGGGTGACACGGGCGCGGATGGCCCCGTGGTCGGCGACGAGGTGGCGCCCCGGCTCCATGACGAACGCGAGGTGTTCGCCGTGGACTTTCCTGAGGTGGCGCATGCCCTCGCGGACGACGGCGAAGATCTTGTCCAGCGGGGGTTCCAGGGGCAGGCCGTGCGGGTCGAGGTATCCGAGGGCCGGCAGACCTCCGCCGAGGTTGACGTGGTCCAGGACGATGCCGCGCCGGCCCAGGGCGGTCAGGACGTCCGCCAGGCACTCGACGGCGCTGTGCCAGGCGTCGGCCGTCATCTGCTGGGAGCCGACGTGCACGGACAGGCCGGAGGGTGTCAGGCCCGTCTCCCGGGCCGCCGCCAGGATCCGCACCGCGTCCGCGGGCGAGCAGCCGAACTTGTGGCTCAGTCCCCACAGCGCCCCGTCGCCGCTCGTCGCCAGCCTGCAGAACACGCGGGCTCCCGGGGCGTGGGCCGCGACGGCCGCCAGGTCCTCGACGCTGTCGGTCGCGAAGTCCCGGACGCCGAGGCGGTGGGCGGCGGCGATGTCCCGGTCGGACTTGACGGTGTTGCCGTAGTGCATCCTGCCGACCGGGACGCCCGCGCGCAGCGCCTGCTCCAGTTCGCGGGGGCTCGCCCCGTCGACCCCCGCGCCCTCGCTCGCGAGACAGGCGAGGACCTCGTCCACGGGGCAGGACTTCATGGCGAACCGGATGTCGACGCCGGGCAGTTCGCGCCGCAGGGTGTCGTAGCCGCGCCGGATCCCGGCCAGGTCGAAGAAGATCCCGTCCTCGGTGGCTCCCGCCAGCGCGGCGAGCAGGGTCGCGGAGGCATGGGCCGTGGCCGCCGTCACCGCTGCCGCCCGGGCGTCCGCGGTACGTAGGTGCGGCGGGCCGCGCCGACCAGCGGCTCCCACGCCTCCGTCAGCAGGGCAAAGTCCTCGATGTCGCCTCGCGCTTCGTCGAGGAGGCGCTCGCGGCGCCGGTCGAGAAGGTCGGCGAACTCGGCGTACCGGCCGCCGAGTTTGCGGTACGCGGCGTCGAGGACGTCCAGCCGTTGGACGTTCTCGCCCCGGTCGAGCCCCGCGCTCTCCCTGGCCAGCCGGGCCACGGCGGCCGCGCGCACCTGCCCCTGTCCGTCGAGCAACGACGTACCCGCCCCGGCCATGCGGTCGTAGACGAAGTTGAAGTAGAGCATCGACAGCAGGAACTTGACGAAGCGCAGCTGGTACGCCGTGAACCCGGAGTCGGTACGGCGTTCGCCGGTGTAGAAGTTGACGATGTTCCGGTTGTGCAGGACGCCCGGCAGCGCGGCGTCGTGGACCAGGTGGATCAGGAAGTAGTCGCTGCCGATCGTGTCGGTCGCCGGCGGCAGGGGCACGCGTTCGTGCACGCCGTGGAAGGCGATGTTGCACATGTCGACGCGCATGGGGTCGACGACGGTCAGCGTGGAGTGGTCCGCGGTGAAGGCGTCCGTGCCCGCGCCCCGGAAGGACTCCTCGACGAGTTCCCTCTTCTGCTCGGGCGACCAGTCCACGGGCGCCCACAGACCGACCATGTCGTGGTACACGCCGGGGTCGATCCGGAGTATCTCGCCGATGTCCACGGACAGTTCGCCGACGAAGGAACTGCCGACCATCGCCACCCGCCGGTCCATGCGGTCGGCGGCGAGTGCGGTCTCGGTGACGTGGGGAGCGGCGTCGGCCGCGCGCCTGCCGAGTGACAGCAGTTCGTGATGGACGGGGAAGACCTGCTCGCCGTCCACGGCCTGGTACCGGCTGTCGGAGTCCCTGCGGTGCACGGACTCACAGCCGAGCGCGGCGGCGAGCAGGAAGGCGCGGTTGGTGCAGGCGCCGTAGGAGAGGCGGGCCGGGAGCATCAGGTCCAGCAGGAGGTCGGGCTTCGTGGCCGCGGACCGGTCGATCGTGCGGCGCAGGAAGTCCCGCTGCCGCACCTCGTCGAGGTGGTGTACGACGATCCGCGGGTCGTCCGGTATCCGGCGCACGGCCTCGGCGTGTTCGGCGTAGGCCGGTGCGGCGCAGGAGTCCAGGATCAGGAGGTGCACCTCGACGTCGAAGTGCCGGGCGGCGTAGGCCGCTTCCTCGGCCACGGCCGTGATCGTCGCCGTGCAGGGCCTGTTGGTCGGCAGGGTCAGGCAGATTCGGCGCATGTCTCTTCTCCGGCCGGCTGCGCTGCACCGTCGAGGTCCGCCCCGCTCCAGGAGGTGCGGCCCAGCAGCTTGGCGCCGAGTTCGTCGAGCGTGGCCCTCCCGTACCGCAGGGACTCGTGCCGTGTGGCGTCGCCCAGCAGCGTTCCGTTCCAGTCGGGTGTGGCGAGGGTGCGCCACGACTCGACCCGGGAACGCCTGAGCTCCTCGTGGGAATCCAGCGCCGGCATCATCGACAGGTACTGGACCGCACGCACCGTCTGGTCGGAGGTGTTCGGTGCCACGCCGTGTGCCAGCAGCCCGTTGAAGATCAGCAGGTCGCCGGCTTCGAGCTCCGGACGGACCACGGGGAACTCGGCGCGGTCGATGCTGGGCCGGATCGGGTCCCGGTCGTCCGGCTGGAACGCCTTCCACTGGTCGAACCGCTTGAACAGCTCGGGGCAGCACTGGAAGCCGCCGAGTTCCGGACTGGTGTCGGTCAGGGCGATGATCCCCTGGACCCGCTGCGGCAGTACGCCGAGCGTGGTGTCGACGTCCCAGTGCAGCTCGATGTCGAAGCCCTCTTCCGTGCCCGGGATCAGGGCCCGGTCACGGTTCTTGATGTTGGGCGGGTTCAGGTTGAGCCGGTCGAGCGTCACCCAGAGCTCTTCGCAGTCCCAGATGTCGACGAACGCGTCGTAGACCCGGCGGGTCTGGCGGCTGTCCCAGATGAGCTGGTGGTGATAGGCCTCGACGAAGCCGTAGATGTGCAGATCCCGGTCCAGGTCGGAGCGGTACTCGCGCTCCTCGTACCAGGTCTCCGGGCGCTCGGGGTCCAGTCCCTGGAACTCCCAGGCGAAGTCGAGCAGTTCGCGGGCCGAGGCGGCGGGGATGGCCTGCTTCACCACCACGTAGCCGTACGTCTGCCAGTGGGCGAAGTCCTCCTCGGAGAGGACTCGCAGCGGGCGGCTCTTCGTCAGGTCCCGCAGGGGTGTCCGGGCGAGGTAGGTCTCGCCGTCCGAGCTGAAGTAGGGGATGTCCGAAGGGGCTCGATGGAGATAACGGTCAGTCGTGGGCATTCGGTGCTCCACACCTCGATCTCAGGTACCGGCGGCCCGACCGGGTCGCCAACTGCGCGGAGTGAGGGACGGGGACCGCTCCGGCAGGGTCACTGCACCACGGGCCGCGCCAGCCCCTCTTCGAACTCGCGTACCTCCAACTTGGACTAGACCAACTCATCCTGTCAAACACCGCAGTTGAGGGCGCGTTTCACCAACAGGGCACGATCCGGGCCCACTTGACACGGGTGGTTAGCTGACGGAGACGCATTGGTCTGTACCAACAGGAGGGCGCACGCTATGGTCTCCAGCAAGCACAGCGAGGAGTTGCGACGACTGGCGCGCTCCGTCCTGCAACCGGGGTTCGTGGGCACCACGGCCCCCGACTGGGTGCTGCGCGAGATCGGGGACGGACTGGCCTCGGTCGTCCTCTTCTCCCGCAACATCGTCACGCCCGAACAGGTAGCCCGCCTGACCGGGCAACTACGCGCGGAGAACCGGGAGTTGATCATCGCGATCGACGAGGAGGCCGGCGACGTCACCCGGATCGAGTCGGCGACCGGCTCCACCCGGCCGGGCAACTTCGCACTCGGAACCGTCGACGACACCGAACTCACCGAGGCCGTCGCCGCCGACCTGGGCCGCCAGCTGCGCGCGGCCGGTGTGAGCCTCGACTACGCACCGAGCGCGGACGTGAACTCCAACCCCGACAACCCGATCATCGGGGTCAGGTCCTTCGGCGTCGACGCCAAGGTGGTGGCACGGCACACCGGCGCCTGGATCCGGGGACTCCAGTCGGCCGGCGTCGCCGCCTGCGCCAAGCACTTCCCCGGCCACGGCGACGTGGCCGTCGACTCCCACCACGGGCTGCCCGTCTACGACGCCGACCGCGAGCGGATCGCCGAGCAGGCCCTGCCGCCGTTCCGAGCCGCCATCGACGCGGGCGTCCGTGCGGTGATGAGCGGCCACCTGCTGGTCCCCGCCTACGACCCCGAGCTGCCGGCCACGCTGAGCCGGCGCATCCTGGACGAACTGCTGCGTCAGGAGCTGGGGTTCGACGGCATCATCGTCACCGACGCCATCGAGATGGGTGCCGTGACCGGCCGCTACGGGATCGGCGGGGCCACTGTCAGGGCCGTCGCCGCCGGTGCCGACGCCGTCTGTGTCGGCGGCGAGAACGCCGACGAGGCCACCGCCGGACTGCTCGTCAACGCCCTCACGGAGGGCGTCCTGGCGGGCGGCCTGCCGGAGGAACGGCTCGCCGAAGCGAGCCTTCGCGTCCGGGAGTTCGCGGCCTGGTCGGCGGGTCTCACCCCGGTCGGCGCCGCCGCCTGGGACGCCGACGGCATCGGCTTCACGGCGGCCCGCCGCGCCATCCGGCTGGCCGGAGCCGTACGGCACGCCCTGCCCCTGGTCAACGCACCGCACGTGGTGGAACTGGTGCCCACCACCAACCTGGCCATCGGGAAGGAGACCCCGTGGGGCGTGGCCGCCCCGCTGGGCGAGCGGCTGCCCGGGACGACCTCCGTCCGGGTGGGCCGCGAGGAGCTGCTGTCACGGGCCGGGACGCTGGAGGCGCAGGCCCTCGCGCCCGCCTCGGGACGGCCCCTGGTCGTGGTGGTGCGCGACGCCGCCCGGCACGCGTGGATGGCGCAGGCCCTCGCGGAACTGGTCGCCGCCCGCCCCGACGCGATCGTCGTGGAGATGGGCCTGCCGGGCACCGTCGTCCCCTCGGCCGCCCAGATCTTCACGCACGGTGCCACGGCCGCCTCCGGGGTGGCCGCCGCCGAGGTGCTGGCGGGTGCCCTTTAGTGCAGACCTGGGGGCAACTTCCGTACCCGTGAGCGACGTTGACGCCGGGCCTGCCCTTCCCTACGTTCCGAGAGCGCTCTCACCTCCGTCCTTCGAAGCAGGGAGGTCCCATGCCCTCCGCGCACAGACCGAGAGGCCGCCTCCTTCTTCGCCGACTGGCGGCGGCACTCGCTCCGGCTCTGTTCACCGTCCTCATCCCGCTCACGCCCCCGGCGGCCGCCGCCGACACCTCCGCGGCGGCCGCCATCTGCAACAGGTACTGCGACACCCGGGACCCCGCGCTCTCCCCGGGTGACCGCACTCCGGTCACGGCGAGCGTCTACTCCCGGTCGATCGTCCTGCACTTCGACGACGCCGACGCCATGGGCTGGGCCTCCATCGACAACGGCAACCCGGGGGACGAGGTGTGGCTCGACCGTTCCTTCGACGGCGGCCGCACGTGGAGTTCGGGCAGCAAGCTGGGCGACACCACCGTGCCCACCGGGCAGCGCGGCTGGCGCACACTCATGTACAACGTGGACGACTGGAACAACCTCGGCGTCGGCGCCCTGCGCGCCTGCGGAAAGGCCGGGGACCGCGCCGAGATCGCGTGCACCCCCTGGGCCCGCACCACCTGGAACGCGGGCGAGCCGCGCACGGCCGCGGCCACCGGCCTGATGACCTTCTACGACTACGGAACCGGCCTGTTCGACACCACCGGCTGGTGGAACTCCGCGAACGCCCTGACCGCCGTCATCGACAACATCCGTGTGACGGGCATGGGCAGTTACCGGTACGCGATCGCCCGCACCTACGACCTGAACATCAACGCCCAGGGCGGGCAGTTCCGCAACGACTACCTCGACGACACCGGCTGGTGGGGCCTCGCCTGGGTCGCCGCCTACGACCTGACCGGCGACACCCGCTACCTGGACACGGCCCGCGCGGACGCCGACCACATGGCCGCCTACTGGGACGGCACCTGCGGCGGCGGGGTGTGGTGGAGCACGGCGAGGACGTACAAGAACGCGATCGCCAACTCCCTCTACATCCAGCTCAACGCGGCTCTCCACAACCGTGTCCAGGGCGACACTACGTACCTGGACCGCGCCCGGGCCGGCTGGTCCTGGTTCCAGAGCACCGGCATGATCAACGGCTCGCACCTGGTCAACGACGGCATCGACCTGTCCACCTGCGGCAACAACGGGCAGGCCGTCTGGTCGTACAACCAGGGCGTCCTCCTCGGCGCCCTGACCGAGCTGTACCAGGCCACGGGCGACGGCCAACTGCTCACCACCGCACGGCAGATCGCCGACGCCGCCACCACGACCTCCCAGCTCCACACCTCCGACGGCATCCTGCGCGATCCGTGCGAGAGCGGTGACTGCGGAGCCGACGGGCCGTCCTTCAAGGGCGCCGACGTGCGCGGCCTCGGCAAGCTCGACTCGGTGCTGCCGGACCACCCCTACTCCGCGTACCTCAAGCGGCAGGCGGACCGCGCCTACGCGAGCGACCGCAACGCCCTCGACCAGTACGGGCTGCGCTGGTACGGGCCGCTCGACCAGGCGGACGCCGCCCGCCAGCAGAGCGCCCTCGACCTGCTCGACGCGGTGCCCTGACCTTCCGACGGCCTTGCCCGGTGCGCCGACTCCCGCAGCTTCGAAGCCCACTTGACTCTTGTGACGGCCAACCGCTGTCCGTTGGCCAGCCGTTAGGGGGACCTATGCAAGATGTGGTGCCGGCGATGCCCGCGAAGGAGCCATCGCACGGCTACCACCTGCGTGAGTGGCCGTCCTCACCACCCTCGGCCCGCCGATCCGTCACACAGACCCTCAGCGCCGGGACCACCTGAACCAACGGGCGCCAGGGACGCCGGGCGAGCCGGGCAGGTCAGGAGCCCCCGAGAAACGTGACACGCACCTTTCGCCGGGGATTGTCCCTGTTCGTATCCACCAACCTCCGTTAAGGCAACCCGCAGCATAGCCAGGGATCTCCAGGCCCAGTCCGGGTGGGCGGCTCTGCACAGCGGTACGTGGGAATCGGTGGTGTGGTTGCTATATGCCGGCTGCTGTACCGACCCGAACGACCTGCTGACGTAGCAGGGGCGGAGCTGGCGGGCGGCACCTACCGTAGGCTGCCCCCCGCTGTCCCTGGCCATCAGCGATGCATGGCGCGCTGGCTGCGGCGGAACGCCGATCGCCTTCAGACGCCGGCCGAGGGTGTGCGGGTCGATCGGCTGTCCGGGGTAGATGCCGTGGAACAGCCACTTGGGTTCCTCGATCGGAACGGTGGCCGTGCGGCCGTTCCCTCGTTCGGCGAGTTGCCGAATCAGGTCGTCCAGGGACGACCAATGGACCTCTCAGGCCGCAGCCGAGCTCCTGGTGGCGTTAATGGTCCTGACTCGACCCCACTTTTCCGGCCCGAGTTGGCCCCACCGGCAAGATGCTCGCGTTCGGCGCGGGAGACCATGTCGGCGAACTGAGCCCGCATGGTCGGCAGGCGCAGGACGCGGCAGGCGGTGTCGATGGCGGCATCGGAGACGGGCTCGGTCAGGGTGTGGTGCGGGCCGATCATCGTGGGTCCCTGCCAGGTCGATGATGCAGGAGCGGGTTCCAGCGCTCAAGCGCTGGAAGAGGACGCTGGTCGGGTGGCAAGCGAGCGGTCCAGCGTTCGGTCAGGCTCGGCAACGGCATCTCCGGGGGACAACTGGTTGTAGCGGTGAGACGGTGACCATCGGGGACCGGCCCTCGGCCTCGGCGGCCTTGCGCGCGACCGCCTGACCTCCAACGGCACCATCATCGAGACCGGCACCGAGTCCTACCGACTCGCCCGGACCCGGGCCAAGCAGCAGGCCGGCCGATAGCAGGACGCGCACACATCCGCCGGGCCGTCGTGTGGTTGGATCACGCCCAACGAAATCGTCGCGGCGGTGGGAGGGCGGCTCGCGCGGTGCTTTTCGCCCTAACCGCCCAAGACGCCGAACGCATCCTGGCCTGCCCGGGCGACGACGATGTCATCGCACTGGTCGAAGAGGTCGAGGACCGTTGGGACATGGACCACCTCTTCGAACTCGACAAGTCCTGGGACGCCCTGCACCGCTGCTTCACCGACGGCGACCTCGCCTTCGAGAACGGCGAGTACCCCTTGTCGCACGTCATCCTCGGAGGGGTACCCCTGCACGAGGGCGACGACTACATCGTCTGCTACGTCGCCTCGGACCAGGTCCGCGAGGTCGCGGCAGCCCTGGAACCCCTGGACAACCAGTGGCTGAGCAACCGCTTCGCCATGCTGACGCTCGACGCCTACCAGGGCACCGGCGACGCCGAGGAAATCGCCTACACCCAAGCCTTCCTGCCAGGGCTGATTCGGAGGTCTGGGAACTGGCCAGCCATCGGGCTCCGTCTTCTCTCGTGGATGCTTTTCCACAGTTCAACGGGGTGTTCATAGTCTCCGTGAACCCGTGATCACGCTCGCTGTAACGGTTTCGCGAACGCCAGAACTGCACTGCGTGGTGTTGAAGCGGCGGGTGGTGCTTTCGACAACCTCCACCAAGGTGCAGCCCTTACGGTGTCAGTTCGAGCGATCTCTGCTCTGCGTTGGCGGGAGACGGCGGAGAAACACCGTCGTCGCCCCCAACGGCGCGCTGCGGACCGAGACGAACGACGCCCTCGGCTCCAGCGGCTTCCTTGCCGACACCCCACTCCAGCAGCCACCCCACTACTGCATGCTCGCCACCAGCAGATACCCGCTGCTCCTCGCGATCGACTACGCGGAGACCCGCCGCGACCAAGTCGACCAGGTCCGCGACGTCCTCGCCGCACGCCGCAGCAGCACGCCCGTATGCGTCCTGCTTCTTGCCCGCGGCCGCGGCAACTGGTGGCCCGCCCTCCGCCGCGCCCGCCAGGGCACCGCCGTGATGAGCACACCTGGGCCGCTGGGGTGACCAGGTCGACCGTTTCCCGTGCGAGCCGGTCCACGGCGCGTGTCGCCGGCGTCGTCTCGGCGATCCGGCGCACGTCGTCGTCCAGGGCGCCGAGCTCGGCGAGGCCAGCGCGCACCGACGTTGTACGCCTCGGCGACCACGTCCACACCTCAAGGTCGACCGCAGTCGCGAGCGAGTCGGCGACCTGCTGCGCGGCTCGCCGTAGCGGCTGGATGTCGGCGAGCTCGGCCACCGCCCGCCCCGGAGCCTCGAACCCGTCGGTGAGCTGCCGCGCGACGATCCCCAGCAGCCGAGCCTCGGCGTCCGCGTACAGATTGCGGACTCCGACGGACAGGTCCTCAACGATTCTTGGATGAATCATCATATTTCACCCACCCAGTTACTGTTGTCCACCGGGGTTTGAAAAGGCGATGTAGATAAAGATTTGGTCTGCTGCTGAAGTTTTTTCCCGAACGGATTTGGGTCGACGGCTGGCGGGCCTTAGATTGATGTGCGCCGACTTTCGGGGCGGATGGATCGACGAGGCATCCGGACAAATTTTCGGGTGTCTCGCAGATTAATCCGATAACCCTAGAGATCGGAGGCGCGATGTCGAGTCGCCCTGAAGAGCCGAAGCGTTCGGAACTGACGGATGAGGAGGCGGAGCGCCGCAGGGGTCGCAGTCACGAGCTGAAGCTCAAGATCGTGGAGACGGCCGGCAAGATCCTCGGAAAGCTCCTTGACCGGATCTAACCCCGAGGTAGCACAACGGCCCGGCGGTAACCGGGCCGCTGACCTGCGGTAACAGGTAAATAGGTAAGAGCGGCCGTCCGCCTGGTGTAGTGACCAGGGTTACCGGGCGGCCGTTCCCTTGTCCCCACCTTGCCTTGGTACCTCCATGGCGGGTCCGTCCCAACACCTTAGCGGTGGAGCATCACCCACCCCCCTCTCGTGAACCGTATCACAAACTATTTGATGCGCTCTTTACCTTTAGGGTCACTCGGAAGAGTGAATTAAGGCGAAAGTGGTGGCGCGTTAATTATTAGATGAATACGTCGACCCACATAGGACTGGGCAGCAGTTGGCCAGTTTCGATAAGAATTCAGTCAACTTTGGTTGGCATTGCAGTGTCGTCCCACTCACAGGGCCGATTCAAAGTGCTGGTGACCTTGAAGAGTTGCTGGTCACGGAGGTGTGAAGGGGTGGTGGCGGGCCGTCACGAAGACAACGAGGCTCCGGTTGACGGGGTGATCTGCCAAGTCGCCCTTGCCACGCCAGCGTGAACTGCTCGACATCGCAAAACGGTTGGCGACACTGTCGGATCCACGTGACCGCCGTGGCCGATGGCTGCTGAGCGCGACCTGCGCGGTGCCGGCCGGGGCCCGCTCCTACCTGGCCATCGGCCAGTGGGCGCGCAACGCTCCGCAGGATTCCCTCGCCCGCCTGGGCATCCATCCCCGCGGTCCGCTCGGCATCCGGTCCGCTCCTGCCACCTCCACGATTCGCCGTGTGCTCACCCTGGTGTGCCCCGGCGGGCTCGCAGACCTGCTCGGCTCCGCCCCGGCCGACGCCGGGCAGATGGCCGTGGACGGCAAAAGAGCCCGCGGCTCGCGCACTGACACCGACGACGCCGTTCACCCGCTGTCAGCCGTCACCGGCTCCGGACGCGTCATCTCCCAACTCCCGGTGCCGGGCAAGACCACCGAGGTCGCTGCGCTGCTGGCGCCCTTCGACCTCACCGGCGTGACGGTCACCGCCGACGCGTTGCACACCACCCGCGTGCAGGCACGCCGCGCTACGCACGTCACCGGCCTCAGTCTGGGCTTTCCGCACGTCGCGCAGGCTGTGAAGATCCACCGCTACCGCACCGACGTCAAGAACGGGAAGACCACCCGGCAGACCGTCTACGCAATCACCAATATGACCTCCTGTCAGACATCTCCGCAGCGTCTCGGGCAACTCGCCCGCGGCCATTGAGGCATCGAGTCCGTGCACCACACGTGAGGGACACGGCCTTTGCCGAGGACGCCTCCAAAGTCCGCACCGGGCACGGGTCGGCGAACATGGCCACACTGCGCAACCTCGCAGTCAACACACTCCGCAATGGCGGTCACCGCAGCATCGCCGCCAGGCTACGACAGGTCTCCTACGTGCCCTTCACGCACCCGCTCGACCTGATCGGACTCGCTTGACCTGCACCGAAACATGATCACCAGGACTTTGAATCAGCCCTGGGGCCGGCCCTGCACCGGGCCCGGACGGACCACACCCGTCTCCCGTGCCGCACGTTCTTCGCGGGCCCAACACAGGGCCGTCTAACGCGAGACTTCGCCTTCACTCCGGCACCGGCCGCGGGCCGTCTCGATGGAGGCCAGCTCCTCATCCAGCACGCTCTCCGGCTCCGGGAACGCACGGGCGCTGAGCTCGCGCATCCCCTTGGTCTGCCGTTCGACCGCCATCACGATGTCCTGGTCGACCAGGCGGGGCGGGGCGGTCTGACGGTGCTCGGCGAGCGCGCGATGGTAGTCGTCGCCGGCCGACTCCCGTGTCTTCGCTGGTCCCTTGGGCACGACCGTCATATCCGAGGCAACGTCGGCCAGGTCGGGCGCGGGCACTGAGCCGGGCGCAAGGATCCGCAGGTGGCGTACGACCGTCCGGCCTGCCGAGGTGTCGGCAGGCCGGGGAACTAGCCGCGGGTACCAACGCAACGGTCCTGACCGGGCTCATCCAATCCGTCTGGCACGGATTGTCAGTGCGGTCCAACGTCGACACGGCTCGCGAGGACCTGCTCGCGACGGCACAACTTGCTCACCAGCTGATCTGCCAACAACTCACGTCACCAACGTCCTGACCCGCAACAACTAGGCCCTAACTATCACGAGCTGATGATAGTTAGGGCCAAAGCCTTACGATGTGCGGCTTCCAATCCGCTGTACGTCTCCCGCACCGTCGGGTGGTACTTCGCCTGTTGCGGCGCCGTCTTGCGAGCCTTGAGGAGGCTCTGGAAGGAAGCTTCGAGCTTCCCGGTCCACATCTGTGCGCGAGCCACCTCGGCGTAGTGGTGACTCGTACGAGACTTCGGCCGGTCCTGCGGGATGGTGAGGCCACCGTTGGCTTCGACTGCTTCGCCGTACCGGTCAAGCTCAGCCAGGACGGAGACCCGGTACACCTTGACGTTGGTGGGGCCGAAGGTCAGGTAGTGCACCTTGACAGCTTCTACAGTCGTCCCCGCGATCCGTTCCGCCTCTTCGAGGTGAGACAGGGCCCTACCTGAATCGTGAGCTCGGCCGGCCATCACGGCACCACCGAGGTGGAACTGCCCGGTGACGACGTCGCGTTCGTGGGACTGGTCCGCCTGCTGGAGCGCGGACAACCCTCTGTCAACAAGACGCCGCCCGATCTCGAACTTCCCCTAGCTCAGGTAGGTGAGGGCACGGAGGTACTGGTACATGCCGCCGAGGACGGCATCGGAGCCTCGTTCTGCGGCCCAGTGCATGCGAGCAAGTGAAAGCTGTGCAAGATCGGGGAATCCGAGCTTGGCTGCGACGTCGTAGGCCGTGCGGTAGAAGGACGCGAGCGTCAGCCAGCCCTCCGTGCTGTTCAAGGCATGGGCCGTGGTGGTGCCCTCCTCGATGAGCCCAGCGACGTTACTGGCTGCCTTCTTGATCTCGCCGGCGCGGACAGCCACCAGGAGTGCATCGGCGTCGCGCTTGAGTTCGTCGAGATCTCGCGGCCGGATGTCGGAATCGGCCCCGAGGTCGTAGACGTCCAGAGCTTCCCTGATCGGCCGTATCAGGACGTCGAGTTCGTCAGCCCGCAACTCATCCGTGTAGGGCTGGCCGACAACCGGGGCGACCTCGATCCGCAGGCCGCGGGAAAAGCAACGATGACGTGCGGGGTGGCCGCAATGACACCCTGCTCGGTCTTCGTGTAAGTGCTGTATGGAATCCCGGCCAGCTCTGCGGCCGCTCTTTGAGTGAGGTGGCGTTCCCGGCGCAACCGCGCCATCCGCACACCGGTGTGGTCTTCGAGCAGAGCGTGCATACTGGCTCCTGTTCTGCATCGACACCAGAACAGTACCTGCGGTCGGCTCCGCAGGGCACGGACGAACCCCACTCCGCCGAGGACACAGTTGGTTAAATCGGGGCCCGTCTATTTTGCCCCGCCGGTCTGACGATCTGCGGGGCAAAGCGCTGCGAATTGGCTGGTTCGGGTGTGGGCTCGTGGAACGCCGGTGAGGTGGGCGTCGGTGCGGGCGAGGTTGATCGCTGCTCCGGTGAGCTGGTGCTGGAGGCTGGTCTTCGCCAGGCCGTGGTAACGGGATCTGCGCAGGCCGCAGCGTTGGACGTCCCGAGAGATGGTCCCCGCCACTCCTGCGCGGGTCTTGTAACGGTCCTTCCTGGTGGCGGTCTCCTGTTCAGCGCGGGCCCGGCGGAGGGCTTCGTGTTCTTCGCGGGGCCGCAGGGTCAGACAACGGCCAAGGCTGGAGGTGGTGCCCTGCCCGCCGTTGAAGCGGACCCGGATCATCGGACACACGGCGTTCCTCACGGCCTGGGCCCGACGGCGGTCAAACCGGACTGGTACGCGATCACCACCAGTTGAGCCCTGTCCCGCGCAGCCAGCTTGCCCATGGCGCGTTGGACATGGCTGCGCACCGTCAGCGGACTGACCACCAACATCTCGGCGATGTCGACATTGGACTTCCCGCTCCCGACCAGGGCCACGATTTCCCGCTCGCGCTGGGTGAGCGTGTCGACGCCTTCGAGGGAGACGGCGCTGCTCGGGTCGGGAGCCGCGAGGAAACGGGTGATGAGCGCTCGGGTGGCTGTGGGCGACAACAGGGAGTCACCCGCCGCCACGGTCTTGATCCCATCGAGCAGTGTCTCGGGGGTGGCGCCCTTGCCCAGAAACCCGCTCGCACCCGCCCGCAACGCCTGGGCCACGTATTCGTCGTTCTCGAAGGTGGTCAGGATGAGTACCCGTACGTCCGACAAATCGGGGTCCGCGCAGATCGCGGTGGTCGCGGCCAGACCGTCCGTGCCCGGCATGCGGATGTCCATCAGCACCACGTCCGGGTGGTGGGCGCGGGTGAGTTCGATCGCTTCATGACCGTTGGCGGCCTCTCCGATGACGGTCATGCCCGGGGTCGCGTCGATGAGAACGCGGAAGGAGGCCCTCAGGAGGGTCTGGTCGTCGGCCAGCAGGATGCGAATAGTCATGACGCGAAACTTTCTGGTGTGCCGGTGGGGGCGAGGGGCAGTACGCAGGTGACGTCGAACCCACCGTCGGGGCGAGGTCCGGCACTCAGAGTTCCGTTGAGCGTCTGAGCTCGTTCCCGCATACCGATGAGGCCGAAGCCTGTGGAGGAGACGGGCGCGCCGCTCGTGGGGCCGTCGTTGCTGACGCTCAGCGTCAGACGGTCCGGAGCGTATGTCAGGCGTACGCGCGCCGCCCGGGTCTGGGCGTGCTTCGAAACGTTGGTAAGTGCCTCCTGCAGGATGCGGAAAGCGGTCAGGCCGATGGTCGAGGGGAGTTGGCGGGGGGTGCCCTGCACCCGGACATCGACTTGGAGTCCGGCCGCTGCCAGGCTCTCCGTCAATTCCGGCAGCCGATCGAGGCTGGGCACCGGTTCCAGCGGGGAGTCCGTGTCGGTGTCCGCGCGCAGCAGTCCGACCGTGGCCTTGAGCTCCTGCAAAGCCGAGGCGGTCTCACCGACCAGGTTGTCGAGCATTTGGATCGACTGTTCCGGGTGAGTTCGCGCCAGGTGTGCGGCGATGCCTGCCTGTGTGTTGGCGAGGGTCAGGTGATGTGCTACGACGTCGTGGAGGTCCCGGGCGATGCGCATGCGCTCCTGGGCCACTCGGTACCGCGCCTCCTCCTCCCGCGTCCGCTCGGCGTGCTCGGCCCGGGCGTGGGCCTCCGAGACGTACGCTCGGCGCATCTGCACGTAGCTGCCAAGAGCGGCAGGGAGAAATGCCCAGGCCATGGGATTCACCGTGGACAGAACGAGCGGGGTGCCACTCGGGCCGAGCAACACCCCCGTGGCCATGACAGAGAGGGCAGCGCCCACGGACCAGTCACGCACGGTTCGCCGCTCGGCCCGGGTGCCCATGAAGTAGAGGGCCACGATCAGCGGAGCCATGGCCAGCGGGTTGAGGAGATAGCCCGACGCTGCTTCCACCATGGCACACACCGTGGTCACAACCACCACGGAACGTAGATGGGTGCGGTGCCAGAGGAGGGTCAGTCCTGCGACGGCCGAGAGGACCATCCCGGGCCATGCCGCCAGCGGGTGCATGAGCTTGTCACCGGAGATGACAGTCCCGACGACGCTCAGGCAGATCAGCAGCAGCACCGCAGGGATGCTGCTGCCACGGGAGGAGTGCTTGCCACCGCCCCGCCGTCCGACCTTCATCATTCTCTCCAAGGGATGCGAAACGCGTTCACGGGCGGTTGGGCGCCCCCCCGTGTGC
>NZ_JBHXLU010000073.1:0-62271 GCF_042720695.1 Streptomyces sp. NPDC058457
GGGCCGGGGTGTGGGGTCGGGGGGGGGGGGGGGGCGCGGGGGCGGGCCCCCCCGGCGGGGCCCCCGCTCGGCCGGCGCGCCGACGGACGACAGGCACCGGAGGAGAGCCGGCCGGGTGGCGGCGGGGACCGCTCCGACGCACCGCCGCCCGGCTCGGGCGATGTGTACGGCGCTCCCACCATGGCCCGGCCGATCGACCCGCCGCCCCGCTCCTCGCGGCCCCGGCCGGGCGGGCGGCGGCCCGACGGGTCCCAGGGCGGTCCGAGCGCCGGGCCGCCGCCACCGCCACCGCCTCCTCCCCCACCCCCTCCGCCGCCGCCCGGGCGGCCCCGGCGGTGAGACCTGGCGCCGGGCCGGGAGCGGCGGCCGCGCGGATCGGCACGTCCGCCGCGCGCGTGTCCCGGTGCCGAACCGTGCGTGAAGACACGGCCGGGTGTACTCCTGACCAGGCCCTGGACATCGCACGCGCGTTCACCTGTAGCCCGGAAGCAAAGCGTCCGACACCGGCCCGACACCTATTGTTCCGTGTCCGTCAGGCGGACCACCTGCGCCGCAGGCACTGGGTGCCGGTTACGGTGGTTACACCATGAGCGATCCGCAGACCTCCGAGGTCCCCACTCTCCTCGTCAAGATTTTCGGCAAGGACAGGCCGGGCATCACGGCCGGCCTCTTCGACACTCTTGCCGCCTACATGGTCGACGTGGTCGACATCGAGCAGGTCGTCACGCGAGGCCGCCTGGTGCTGTGCGCGCTCGTGACCCAGCCCCCGGCGGGGCTGGAGGGCGACCTCCGGGCGACCGTGCACAGCTGGGCCGAGTCGATGAAGATGCAGGCGGAGATCATCTCCGGCCGCGGCGACAACCGCCCGCGCGGTCTCGGCCGTTCCCTGGTCACCGTCCTCGGCCACCCCCTGACCGCCGAGTCGACGGCCGCCATCGCCGCCCGGATCGCCAAGACCGGCGGCAACATCGACCGTATCTTCCGGCTCGCCAAGTACCCGGTGACGGCCGTCGAGTTCGCGGTGTCCGGCGTGGAGACCGAGCCGCTGCGCACCGCCCTGGCCTCCGACGCGGCCGAGCTCGGCGTGGACATCGCGGTCGTGGCGGCGGGTCTGCACCGGCGGGCCCAGCGGCTGGTCGTCATGGACGTGGACTCGACGCTCATCCAGGACGAGGTGATCGAGCTCTTCGCCGCGCACGCCGGGTGCGAGGACCAGGTCGCGGAGGTGACGGCGGCCGCGATGCGCGGCGAGCTGGACTTCGAGCAGTCGCTGCACGCGCGCGTGGCGCTGCTGAAGGGGCTGGACGAGTCGGTCGTGCAGAAGGTGCGCGCCGAGGTGCGGCTGACGCCGGGCGCGCGGACCCTGATCCGTACGCTGAAGCGGCTCGGCTACCAAGTCGGCGTCGTCTCGGGCGGTTTCACCCAGGTCACCGACGATCTGAAGGAGCGGCTGGGGCTGGACTTCGCCCAGGCCAACACGCTGGAGATCGTCGACGGGAAGCTGACCGGCCGGGTGACCGGCGAGATCGTGGACCGGGCGGGCAAGGCGCGGCTGCTGCGCCGGTTCGCCGCCGAGGCGGGTGTGCCGCTGGTGCAGACGGTGGCCATCGGCGACGGGGCCAACGACCTGGACATGCTGAACGCGGCCGGTCTCGGTGTCGCCTTCAACGCGAAGCCGGTGGTCCGCGAGGCCGCGCACACGGCGGTGAACTTCCCGTTCCTGGACACGGTCCTCTATCTGCTGGGCGTCACCCGCGAAGAGGTCGAGGCGGCCGACACTCTCGACGAGAGCTGAACCGTCCGGCCGATCCGACACGCCGATCCGGACACGCCGATCCGGACCGAGGGGCCGGGCACCGTTCTCCACGGTGCCCGGCCCCTCGGCGTGCCACGTCAGTGGTGGTGCGGTGGTCTCATTCCGAGGGTGCCCAGTAGTCCGCGAGTGTGGCCACGCCGGGCTCCAGGGCCTTCCAGGAGCCCTCGTGCGTCACGACGGCGAAGGCGGCCGCGGGGAAGCCCCGGCGGTTCATCCGCTCGCGGGCGTCGTCCTCGGCGGTGCCGACGAGGATCTCGGTCACACCGTGCACGCCGGGGTTGTGACCGATGAGGATCACGTTCTGTACGTCGTCGGGCACCTCGTTGAGCACCGCGATCAGCTCGCCCGGCGAGGCCTCGTACACCCGCTCCTCATAGACGGTTTTCGGCCGGTGCGCGAGCTCATGGACGGCGAGCTTCCAGGTCTCCCGGGTACGCACGGAGGTGGAGCACAGGGCCAGGTCGAAGGTGATGCCGCTGTCCGCCAGCTTGCGTCCGGCGACGGCGGCGTCCATTCGGCCCCGGTCAGCGAGCGGTCGCTCGTGGTCGGTCACCTGTGGCCAGTCGGCTTTCGCATGGCGGAAGAGGACAATCCTGCGGGGTTCTGCGACGCTCATGGCACCCAGCTTCGCATGAAACAGGCCATCGGGCGCAGGGAGTTGACATGCGGCTTCGCACTGCCCGGAGGTACGGCGGCTAGCGGGTGACGAGCTGCTGTACGCGCTCGAAGAGGTGGGTGACGGCGGGGTCGCCGGTGGCCGCGTGGGCGTCCGCCGGGTTCAGTATGAGAATCAGCAGGGCGACGAAGGCGAGCGCGGGAAGGGCGAGCGCCCACCAGGGGAGCCGGATGTCGACGCTGCCCGGGGTCGCCGGGTGGGGCCGGGTGTGCGTTAGGGCCGGCATGATCGCCTCCGCTGGTCTCCGAGGTCCGTCGGCCGTCCTCGCGGCCACACCTCGAAACTACGGAATCCGCGGTCGCCAACCCATCCGGTGATCCACCCACTTGACCCTGACCCTCACCCCCTAGGGGATGGTGGGGCTAGCCCCACCCTCGGCCGCGGGGGCGGTGGTCGGCGTGGTCAGGGGGACGCGAGGGTCGCGATGACGGCGATGACGATGAAGATGGCGAAGAACGAGCCGAAGACGATCAGCATCTTCTTCTGACCGTTCTGGGGGTTCGGGTCGAGCACTGGCATGGGGCCAGTCTGGCACCCTCGGAAGGGGACGGACCGGGCGGGGGGCCACGACACGGGTCGGCAGGGGCCGACGGGGGCCGACACGGGCCGATGGGGGCGGCACGGGCCGACGGGGCCGGTGCGACGAGGCGATCCCGGTCGGCTCGACGCCACGCGGGTGCAGCCGGCTCGACGGCACGCGGCCTCGGCCGGCTCTACGTCACGCGGTCGCGGCCGCCTCGTCCTCCACCGTGCGGTCGCGGCCCGCCAGGACGCCGACGGCCATCTGCGGGATCATCAGGCCGATCATGAGGGCGATCGGTAGGCCCCAGCCGCCGCCGTGCTGGTAGAGCACGCCCACCAGCAGCGGGCCGGGGATGGAGATCAGGTATCCGGCGCTCTGGGCGAAGGCGGAGAGCTGGGCGACGCCCGCGCCGGTCCTGGCCCGCATCCCGACCATCGTGAGGGCCAGCGGGAAGGCACAGTTCGAGATGCCGAGCAGCACGGCCCAGGCCCAGGCGCCGCCGGCGGGCGCGAGGTACAGGCCGGCGTATCCGGCGAGGCCGCAGACACCGAGCGCGATCACGATCGGGCCCTGGTGCGGCAGCCGGGTGGCCACGCGCGGGATGACGAAGGCCAGCGGAACGCCCATCGCCATGGTGACGGCCAGCAGCAGCCCCGCCGTGCTCGCGGAGACGCCCGCGTCCCGGAAGATCTGCGCCATCCAGCCCATCGTGATGTAGGCGGCGGTGGCCTGGAGCCCGAAGAACACGGCGAGCGCCCAGGCGGTACGGCTGCGGGTGATCCGCAGGGCGGGCGGCTGCCGCTCCGCACGCGCGCGTGCCCCGGCCCCGGCCTCTGCCGCTGCCTCGGGAGCCGGTGCCGTTCCCCGGTCCCGTACCAGCGGAACCCACGGCAGCACCGCGGCCGCCGCGAGCCCGCCCCACACGGCCAGCCCGGTCTGCCAGCCGCCGCCCAGCGCGTCCGTCATGGGCACGGTCACCGCGGCGGCCACCGAGGTGCCGGCGGCGAGGGCCATCGAGTACAGGCCGGTCATGGAGCCGACCCGGTCGGGGAACCAGCGCTTGACGATGACCGGCATCAGCACGTTGCTGACCGCGATGCCCATGAGCGCGAGCGCGCTGCCGGCCAGGAACCCGGCCGTGCTCCCGGCGTACGGCCGTATCAGCAGGCCGGCCGTGACGGCCACCATGCCGGCGCAGACCACGGCCACCGGGCCGAAGCGGCGGGCGAGACGGGGGGCCATGACACCGAAGACGGCGAAGCAGAACGGCGGCACGGAGGTGAGCAGCCCGGCCACGCTGCCGCTCATGCCGAGGCCGTCCCGGACCTCCTCCAGGAGCGCGCCCAGGCTGGTGATGGCGGGCCGGAGGTTGACCGCGGACAGCACGATGCCGATGACGACCAGCCGTGTCGTCCACGCGCGCGTGGCGGTCGCGGGGCTCCCTTCGGGTGCCGTCGTCCGTGGTGCCGTAGCGGTCGAGGTCTCGGTTTCCTTGCCTGCCATGAGGCCCATCATAGAATCATGGGATGATTGGTTGTCCATCCCCGGGCAGGCCCGATCGCTCCCGTCGGCCCTCGCGTGCGAAGGTGTGTCATGCCTCTGAGCCATCCGCGCCGCTCGGCGCTGTCCGAGCAGGTCATCGCCGAGCTGCGGAACCAGATCACCTCGGGCGAATGGCCGGTGGGCTCGCGCATCCCCACCGAGCCGGAGCTGGTCGAGCAGCTCGGGGTGGCCCGCAACACCGTCCGCGAGGCCGTCCGGGCGCTGGCGCACAACGGCCTGCTGGACATCCGCCAGGGCTCGGGGACGTACGTGGCGGCGACCAGTGAGCTGGCCGGTGTGATGCACCGCCGGTTCGCCGAGGCCGACCCCCGGCACATCGCCGAGCTGCGCTCCACCCTGGAGTCGTCGGCCGCCCGGCTGGCCGCGGTCCGTCGCACCGAGAAGGACCTCAGGCAGCTCGACGCCCTCCTGGCGCGCCGCGAGCAGGCCTGGCGATCGGGGGAGGCGGAGGCCTTCGTGACGGCGGACGCGACCCTGCACCTGGCCGTGGTGGCCGCCTCGCACAACGACGTGCTGACGGCGATGTACGCCGACCTGGGCGAGGTGCTGCGGGAGTGGCTGCGCGCGGACGTCGGCGCGGAGCTGACGCCGCAGTCGTACATGGACCACGCGCGGCTGGTCGAGGCGATCCGCGCGGGCGACGCGGACGCGGCCGCGAAGGAGGCGGCGAGCTACCCGTTCCTGTGCCGTCCGGACCGGTTCAGCTCACCTTCTGGTGACTGACCCACACCGCGCGGACGTCCTTCCAGCATCGGCCGGAGAGCCGTACGGTCATCGCCGGGCCGGTGTCGACCGGGGAGCCGTCGGTGTCGATGTCCCACCACTGGGCGCACTCGATGTGCAGCCGGACCCGGTCGGTGTCGACGTAGGGGTTGTGGCAGTAGGCCACCACGTGGGAGCCGCGGACGGTGGTCCGGCACGCCGCGCCGAACAGCTGCGGGGCCGGCTTGTGCCCGCTCGGCACGCGCGCGTGGCACTCCGCGTCGTAGGGCAGCGTCAGCACGAGGGCGAGGGCCAGGGTCACCGGGGCCAGGCTGCGGGACAGGCGCACAAGGGGACCTCCTCGGCCGGGCTGGGGAGGGACATCGCGCGGTGAACGCTTGCTCCACGCGTAATCCAGGGTGCGCCGCCGGAGCGGCGACGGCCCGGCCGGTGGGCCGAACGGGTGAGGCCCGCACCCCTGCGGGATGCGGGCCTCGGGAGTCCGTGCGGGTCAGGCGCCGATGGCGTGCAGACCGCCGTCCACGTGGATGATCTCGCCGGTGGTCTTCGGGAACCAGTCGCTCAACAGGGCGACGATGCCCTTGCCGGCCGGCTCGGGGTCCTTGAGGTCCCACTCCAGCGGGGAGCGGTGGTCCCAGACGGCGGCCAGGTCGCTGAAGCCCGGGATGGACTTGGCGGCCATGGAGGCGAGCGGGCCCGCGGAGATGAGATTGCAGCGGATGTTCTGCTTGCCCAGGTCGCGCGCGACGTAACGGCTGGTGGCCTCCAGGGCGGCCTTGGCCGGACCCATCCAGTCGTACTGCGGCCAGGCGTACTGGGCGTCGAAGGTGAGGCCGACGACCGAGCCGCCGTTCTGCATCAGCGGCAGGCAGGCCATGGTCAGCGACTTCAGGGAGTACGCCGAGACGTGCATGGCGGTCGCGACGGACTCGAACGGCGTGTTCAGGAAGTTGCCGCCGAGCGCGTCCTGCGGGGCGAAGCCGATGGAGTGGACGACGCCGTCGAGGCCGCCGAGCTCCTCGCCGACGAGGTCGGCAAGGCGGCCGAGGTGCTCATCGTTCGTCACGTCCAGCTCGATGACCTTGGTGGGCTTCGGCAGCTTCTTGGCGATGCGCTCGGTCAGCGTGGGCCGCGGGAACGCCGTGAGGATGATCTCGGCACCCTGCTCCTGGGCCAGCTTGGCCGCGTGGAAGGCGATGGAGGACTCCATCAGCACACCCGTGATCAGGATGCGCTTGCCCTCGAGGATTCCGCTCATGGTGATCAGTGACCCATTCCCAGTCCGCCGTCAACGGGGATGACGGCTCCAGTGATGTACGAGGCGTCGTCCGAGGCGAGGAACCGCACCGTCGCGGCGACCTCCTCGGGCTCCGCGTACCGTCCGAGCGGCACCTGCGACACGATGGCGGCGCGCTGCTCGTCGGTGAGCACCTTGGTCATGTCGGTGTCGACGAAGCCGGGCGCGACGACGTTGAAGGTGATGTTGCGCGAACCCAGCTCACGGGCGAGGGACCGCGCGAAGCCGACCAGGGCGGCCTTGGAGGCGGCGTAGTTGGCCTGGCCGGGGCCGCCGTAGAGGCCGACGACCGAGGAGATGAGGACGACGCGGCCCTTCTTGGCACGCAGCATGCCCCGGTTGGCGCGCTTGACGACCCGGAAGGTGCCGGTGAGGTTGGTGTCGAGGACCGAGGTGAAGTCCTCCTCGGACATGCGCATCAAAAGCGTGTCCTTGGTGATGCCGGCGTTGGCGATCAGGACCTCGACCGGGCCGTGCGCGTCCTCGATCTCCTTGTAGGCCTGCTCCACCTGCTCGGAGTCGGTGATGTCGCACTTGACGGCGAGGCAGCCGAGTTCCTTGAGGATGGCCGGCGGCTCACCCGAGCGGTACGTGATGGCAACCTTGTCGCCGTTGTCGGCGAAAGCGCGGGCGATGGCGAGGCCGATGCCCCGGTTGCCTCCAGTGACGAGAACCGAGCGGCTCAACGGATCACCCTTTCGTTCGGTCTGACCACCCGCCCGAGCAGCTGGCACGACAGGCGGCTTCATCGAAAACCTATCGGTCCCGCCATCGCCGCGGGCAAGCGGGCACCGACAGTGGCTCGGGAGTGTCACTGTCGGGTCCCTACAGAAAAGCCCGACGCCGGGCCGAAACCTGTGGTCGTCGCGCCCGCGGGCGCGACATGATCGGACGGACAGGCCACGACAGCAGGGAGACCTCCGTGCCTCATTCCATCGACGAAGCCTTCACGGCGCTTCCGCTACGGGCCCTGGCCGACGCCGCGCTGGCACGCGCGCGTGCGCTGGGGGCCGAGCACGCGGACTTCCGGTTCGAGCGGGTGCGCAGCGCGTCCTGGCGGCTCAGGGACGCCAAGCCCGCCGGATCGTCGGACACCACCGACCTCGGGTACGCGGTCCGGGTCGTGCACGGCGGTACCTGGGGCTTCGCGTCGGGGGTGGACCTGACCCTCGACGCGGCCGCCAAGGTCGCCTCGCAGGCGGTGGCGATGGCGAAGCTCTCGGCGCAGGTCATCAAGGCCGCCGGGTCCGACGTGGGGGCACCTCCCACGCCTTTCGGGCAGTGGGGGAGGGTGCAGCTGGCCGACGAGCCGGTACACGCGGAGAAGACGTGGATCTCGTCGTACGAGATCGATCCGTTCTCCGTGCCGGACGAGGAGAAGGCTGCGCTGCTCGCGGAGTGGAGCACGCGGCTGCTGGCGGCGAACGGCGTCAACCACGTCGACGCCTCGCTGCTCACCGTGCACGAGAACAAGTTCTACGCGGACACGGCCGGGACCGTGACGACGCAGCAGCGGGTGCGGCTGCATCCGCAGCTGACGGCGGTGTCGGTCGACGATTCCAGCGGCGAGTTCGACTCCATGCGGACCATCGCACCGCCGGTCGGCCGCGGCTGGGAGTACCTCACCGGCACCGGCTGGGACTGGGACACCGAGCTGGAGCAGATCCCGGAGCTGCTGGCCGAGAAGATGCGGGCGCCGAGTGTCGAGGCGGGCCTGTACGACCTGGTGGTCGATCCCTCCAACCTGTGGCTGACCATCCACGAGTCCATCGGCCACGCCACCGAGCTGGACCGCGCACTCGGCTACGAGGCCGCCTACGCCGGCACCTCCTTCGCCACCTTCGACCAGCTCGGCAAGTTGAAGTACGGCTCCGAGCTGATGAACGTCACCGGCGACCGCACCGCCGAGCACGGCCTCGCGACCATCGGCTACGACGACGAGGGCGTGGCGGGCCAGTCCTGGGACCTGGTGAAGGACGGCACGCTCGTCGGCTACCAGCTGGACCGCAGGATCGCGCGGCTGACCGGCTTCGACCGCTCCAACGGGTGCGCGTACGCCGACTCCCCCGGGCATGTCCCCGTGCAGCGCATGGCCAACGTGTCCCTGCAGCCGGACCCGGCCGGGCTGGCGACGGAGGACCTGATCGGCGGGGTCGACCGCGGGATCTATGTGGTCGGCGACCGCTCCTGGTCGATCGACATGCAAAGGTACAATTTTCAATTTACCGGACAGCGGTTCTTCAGGATCGAGAACGGCCGGATCACCGGGCAGCTGCGCGATGTCGCCTACCAGGCGACGACCACGGACTTCTGGGGCTCCATGGCGGCCGTCGGCGGCCCCCAGACGTACGTCCTCGGCGGCGCCTTCAACTGCGGCAAGGCCCAGCCGGGACAGGTCGCCGCCGTGTCGCACGGCTGCCCCTCGGCCCTCTTCAAGGGCGTCAACATCCTCAACACCACGCAGGAGGCCGGTCGATGAGCGTCAGTGCAGGACTCGGCTGGGGGTCCGGGGGTTACCCCCCGGGAAAGCACAGTCTCAACACCACGCAGGAGGCCGGTCGATGAGCGCCCGTAACAACAAGCCGCACGAGATCGTCGAGCGCGCTCTGGAACTGTCGCGGGCCGACGGCTGTGTGGTCATCGCCGACGAGCACTCCACCGCCAACCTGCGCTGGGCCGGCAACGCGCTCACCACGAACGGCGTCACGCGCGGCCGTTCGCTCACCGTCGTCGCGACGGTCGACGGCAAGGAGGGCACCGCCTCGGGCGTGGTGTCCCGGGCGGCCGTGACCGCGGACGACCTGGAGCCGTTGGTGCGGGCCGCCGAGGCCGCCGCGCGCGGTGCCGGACCCGCCGAGGACGCCCAGCCGCTGGTCACCGGCGTGCCGGAGGCCCCGGACTTCACGGACGCGCCCGCCGAGACCTCCTCCGCCGTGTTCGCCGACTTCGCCCCGGCGCTCGGCGAGGCCTTCGCACGCGCGCGTGCCGGTGGCCGCGAGCTGTACGGCTTCGCCAACCACGAACTCGTGTCGACGTACGTGGGCACCTCGACCGGGCTGCGGCTGCGGCACGACCAGCCCACCGGCACGCTGGAACTGAACGCCAAGTCGCCGGACCGTACGCGCTCCGCCTGGGCCGGGCGGTCCACGCGGGACTTCAAGGACGTCGACCCCGGCACGCTCGACGCCGAGCTGGCCGTACGGCTGGGCTGGGCCGAGCGGCGCGTGGACCTCCCGGCCGGCCGGTACGAGACGCTGCTGCCGCCGACCGCCGTCGCCGACCTGCTGATCTACCAGCTGTGGTCGGCGTCCGGGCGGGACGCGACCGAAGGACGGACGGTGTTCTCGAAGCCGGGCGGCGGCACCCGGGTCGGCGAGAAGCTGGCCGACCTGCCGCTGACCCTGCGCAGCGACCCGAACGAGCCGGGTCTGGAGTGCGCGCCCTTCGTCGTCGCGCACTCCTCCGGCGGGGACCAGTCGGTCTTCGACAACGGGCTGCCGGTCGCCCCCACCGAGTGGGTCGCGGACGGCAGGCTGAAGCACCTGACGACCACCCGGCACAGCGCGGGCCTCACCGGGCTGCCGGTCGCCCCGGCGGGCGGCAACCTGATCCTCGACGGCGGCCAGGACCGCTCCCTGGAGGACATGGTCGCGTCGACCGAGCGCGGGCTGCTGCTGACCTGCCTCTGGTACATCCGCGAGGTCGACCCGGCGACGCTGCTGCTCACCGGCCTGACCCGGGACGGTGTCTACCTGGTGGAGAACGGCCAGGTCACCGGGCAGGTGAACAACTTCCGGTTCAACGAGTCGCCGGTGGACCTGCTGGGGCGGGCGACCGAGGCCGGACGCACGGAAAAGACGCTGCCGAGGGAGTGGAGCGACTGGTTCACTAGGGCTGCGATGCCCGCGCTGCGCGTGCCCGACTTCAATATGAGCTCTGTCAGTCAGGGCGTATAACCTCGTAGCCGGTGGTCGCACGACCGCCCGAAGATCATCCAGAGATCTGCCGAAGATCGCTCAAGGAGATACGAGAACCGTGACGGACATCGTCGACGAGCTGAAGTGGCGGGGGCTCATCGCCCTCTCCACGGACGAGGACGCATTGCGCAAGGCGTTCGCGGACGGTCCCGTCACGTTCTATTGCGGCTTCGACCCGACCGCGCCCAGCCTGCACCTCGGCAACCTCGTGCAGATCCTGACGATGCGCCGGATCCAGCAGGCGGGCAACCGCCCGCTGGGCCTGGTCGGGGGCGCCACCGGCCTGATCGGTGACCCGAAGCCGAACTCCGAGCGCACGCTCAACGCCCCCGAGGTCGTCGCCCAGTGGGTCGAGCGGCTGCGCGCCCAGATCGCTCCGCTGCTGGACTTCGAGGGTCCGAACGCGGCGGTCATGGTCAACAACCTGGACTGGACGCAGGGCCTGTCGGCCATCGAGTTCCTGCGGGACATCGGCAAGCACTTCCGCGTGAACAAGATGATCGCGAAGGAGGCCGTGGCCCGGCGCCTGGAGTCCCAGGAGGGCATCAGCTACACGGAGTTCAGCTACCAGATCCTGCAGGGCATGGACTTCCTGCAGCTGTACCGGCGGTACGGCTGCACGTTGCAGACCGGCGGCAGCGACCAGTGGGGCAACCTCACCTCGGGCACCGACCTGATCCACAAGGTCGAGCCCGACGCCGTGGTGCACGCACTGGGCACACCGCTGATCACCAAGGCCGACGGCACCAAGTTCGGCAAGACGGAGTCCGGCACGGTCTGGCTCGACCCGGAGATGACCACGCCGTACGCCTTCTACCAGTTCTGGCTGAACGCGGACGACCGGGACGTCTCCAAGTTCCTGCGCATCTTCAGCTTCAGGTCCCACGAGGAGATCGAAGAGCTGGAGAAGCAGACCGAGGAGCGTCCGCAGGCGCGGGCCGCACAGCGGGCGCTGGCCGAGGAGCTGACCACGTTGGTGCACGGCGCCGACCAGACGGCTGCCGTGATGGCCGCGTCCCGTGCCCTCTTCGGGCAGGGCGAGCTGGCGGAGCTGGACGACCGGACGCTGGCCGCCGCGCTGTCCGAGGTGCCGCACGTGCGGGTCGCCGAGCTGGGTCCGGTGGTCGACCTGCTCGCCGAGGTCGGGCTGGTGGCCAGCAAGTCCGCTGCGCGGCGGACCGTGAAGGAGGGCGGGGCCTACGTGAACAACGTGAAGGTGACCGCCGAGGACGCGGTGCCGGCCGCGGACGAGCTGCTGCACGGGCGGTGGCTGGTGCTGCGGCGGGGGAAGAAGAACCTGGCGGCCGTGGAGGTCGTCGGTTCGTGAGCGCCGTGGGGGTGCGGGGTGCGTTGTCGGCCGCAGGTTCGACGTGGCTGATCGCGCAGTTCCCCGCGCCCCTTTCGGGGCGCTTCAGTTCGGGGCGCTGTGAGGTTCGGGGCGCTGTGAAGTCCCGGGGGCTCAGGTGTGCTGCTTTCGCTTTCCCACTGTCGCCGTGTACGCCATGTCGCCCAGGAAGACGATGATGATCGCCGCCACCAGCTGGAACAGGTGGCGGGTCCAGTCGATGCCCTTCGTCTCCGCCACGCCCACCGCGCGGGCGATCGCGTTGCCGGCGATGGCGCCCAGGATGCCGAAGATGGTCGTCAGCCAGAGTGGGCTGTGCTGCTTGCCCGGGATGACCGCCTTCGCGATCAGCCCCAGCACGAAACCCACGATGATCGCCCACAACCAGCCCATGACTGCCTCCTCGTACGGCTCGACGTGAGCATTACGCCAAGTCTGGGTCCGTGCGCCGTACGGCGCATGTCGGTACCGCCGTACGCGCTACGGCGCAGGGCGTTCACGCAGGCAGGAGGGCGACCCGGTCTCGAAGGCGGCGCAGGCGCGGCGTAACGTGGGAAGCATCCTGGCCCGGTTACCCGAGCGGGTGCGGACCGGGTAGGGGCCGGGGAGAGTCCGATGCGGGCGGATGGTGGAATGTGATGCGGAAGCAGCGCGGCGACGGCAACGTCCAGGTGTTCCGGATCACCGGAGCCCGCACCGGCCTGGCGGAGGACGTACGCGGCCGGCAGCGACGGTACATCATCTCGATGACCATCCGGACCATGTCGGTGATCCTCGCGGTGACGTTGTGGAACGTCGAACGGTACGTCGCCGTCGTGGCTTTGGTGCTCGGGGCACTGCTCCCGTATGTCGCCGTGGTGATCGCCAACGCGGGACGGGAACGGCCGCCGTCGCTTCCGTCGACCTTCGGGGTCGCGCCGACCCGGCTGATGATCACACCGCCGCGGGCGGAGGCGACACATGCGGAATCCGTCCCGGAGGACGCGGTGGCGGACCCGGCGGCGGGGGCCGCGAGCGGCGAGCGGCCGGGGTCGGTCTGAGGATCGGGACGCGTCGCGGACAGGCTGCGACCCCGCGCGAAGCTCAAGAAATGCTCAGATCAATCGTGCTGTTCCAGTGCCGGGCCAAGGGTGACCCATGACATACTGCGTACGCGCTCCGCATCCCCCGTCGGAGCGACGGACCGACGCCGGGCAGCTCCCCCCGTGGCTGCTCGGCGTCGCCTTGTTTGCGGGGCTTTTTTGCGAGACTGCGAGACGAAGCAGTGAGTGACGTCATTTGTTCGGCCAAGGGCTGTCGCGCCGACGCGGTGTGGGTGCTGGCGTGGAACAACCCGAAGATTCACACGCCGGAGCGGCGCAAGACCTGGCTCGCCTGTGAGGAGCACCGGGAGCATCTCTCGCAGTTCCTGGGGGTGCGGGGGTTCTTGAAGGACGTGGTGCTGTTGCGGGAGTGGGAGCCGCCCTCGCCCGAGTAGGCGGGGCAGGCCGGGTCAGCCGCCGATCGCGGACATCGGCCGGTCCGGCTGCACGAACGCCGGATCGTCCAGTCCCGCCCCCGCCTTCTTCCCCCACATCGCCAGCCGCCAGCGGCGGGCGATCTCCTCGTCCGGCGCGCCCGAGCGGAGCGCACCGCGCAGGTCCGTCTCCTCCCGCGCGAACAGGCAGGTCCGTATCTGGCCGTCGGCCGTCAGGCGGGTGCGGTCGCAGGCCGCGCAGAACGGGCGGGTGACCGAGGCGATGACGCCGACGCGGTGCGGGCCGCCGTCGACCAGCCAGCGCTCCGCCGGGGCCGAGCCGCGGTCGTCCGCGCCCTCGGGGGTGAGGTCGAAGCGGGTGCGCAGGGAGGCGAGGATGTCCCCGGCCGTCACCATGCTGTCGCGCTTCCAGCCGTGCTGGGCGTCCAGCGGCATCTGCTCGATGAAGCGCAGCTCGTAGCCGTGGGCCACCGCCCAGGCGAGCAGGTCGGGGGCCTCGTCCTCGTTCAGCCCCGGCATCAGGACCGTGTTGACCTTGACCGGGGTGAGGCCGGCGTCGTGGGCGGCCCGGAGACCGTCCAGGACGTCCTGGTGGCGGTCGCGGCGGGTGAGGGTCTTGAAGACGTCCGGGCGCAGGGTGTCCAGGGAGACGTTGACCCGGTCCAGGCCGGCGGCCTTCAGGGCCGTCGCGGTGCGGCGCAGGCCGATGCCGTTGGTCGTCAGGGACGTCCGAGGACGGGGTGCCAGGGCCGCCACCCGCTCCACGATGCCGACCAGGCCCGGCCGCAGCAGCGGCTCGCCGCCGGTGAAGCGGACCTCCTCGACGCCCAGCAGGCGGACGGCGATGTCGATCAGCCGGACGATCTCGTCGTCCGTGAGCAGGTCGGGCTTGGCCAGCCACTGCAGCCCCTCCTCGGGCATGCAGTACGTGCAGCGCAGATTGCACCGGTCGGTCAGCGAGACCCTCAGATCGGTGGCCACCCGGCCATAGGTGTCGATGAGCACGTGGGCCCCCTCCCGCGTCCGAACCAGTTCTTTCCCGTCACCTGCGAGCCTACGTGACACCACCGACATCGCGAGGGGCCCGATGCCACGAGGTACGACGCGGCCGCGTCGTAGGACTCTACGATCCCGTCGACGCGACCAGTCGTACGAAGCTCAGTGCGCTCCGGTACCTGTCAGGGACCGCACCTCCAGCTCCGCGTACTTCTCGGTGTCCGGGGCCTCCTTGGACAGCAGAGTGCCCACGACGCCGAGGAGGAATCCGACCGGGATCGAGATGATGCCCGGGTTCTCCAGCGGGAACCAGTGGAAGTCGACGCTCGGGAACATCGACGTCTCCTTGCCGGACACCACCGGCGAGAACAGCACCAGGCCGACCGCGGTGACCAGGCCGCCGTAGATCGACCAGAGGGCTCCGGCGGTGGTGAACCGCTTCCAGAAGAGGCTGTAGAGGATGGTCGGCAGGTTGGCGGAGGCAGCGACCGCGAAGGCGAGGGCGACCAGGCCGGCGACGTTCAGGTCGCGGGCGAGGGCGCCGAGAAGGATGGAGACGGCGCCGATGCCGACCGTGGCGTACCGGGCCGCGTTGATCTCCTGCTTCTCGGTGGCCTGGCCCCTCTTGATGACGTTGGCGTAGATGTCGTGCGCGAAGGACGACGAGGACGCCAGGGTGAGGCCCGCGACCACCGCGAGGATCGTCGCGAAGGCCACCGCCGAGATCGTGGCCAGCAGGATCGCGCCCCAGTTGGAGTCGACGCCGCCCAGGTGGAGGGCGAGGAGGGGGGCCGCGGTGTTGCCGGACTTGTTGGACGCGATGATCTCGTCCGGCTTGATCAGCGCGGCCGCGCCGAAGCCGAGGGCGAGGGTCATCAGGTAGAAGGTGCCGATCAGGCCGATCGCCCAGAGGACCGACTTCCGGGCCGCCTTGGCGGTGGGCACGGTGTAGAAGCGGATCAGGATGTGCGGCAGGCCCGCGGTGCCCAGGACCAGCGCGAGGCCGAGGGAGAAGAAGTCCAGCTTGGTGGTGCCGGTGGCGCCGTACTTCAGGCCGGGCTCCAGGAAGGCGGAGCCCTTGCCGCTGTTGTCGGCGGCCTTGCCGAGCAGGTCGGAGACGTTGAAGTGGAACTTGGCCAGGACCATGAGGGTCAGCAGCAGGGCGCCCGCGATGAGCAGCACGGCCTTGACCATCTGGACCCAGGTGGTGCCCTTCATACCGCCGATGGTGACGTAGACGATCATCAGGACACCGACCAGGGCGACGATGCCGATCTTGCCGCCGTCGCTGGTGATGCCGAGGAGGAGGGAGACGAGGACGCCCGCTCCCGCCATCTGGGCCAGCAGGTAGAAGATCGAGACGACGATGGTGGAGGTGCCGGCGGCGGTCCGGACCGGGCGCTGGCGCATGCGGTAGGCCAGCACGTCACCCATGGTGTAGCGGCCGGAGTTGCGCAGCGGCTCGGCGACCAGGAGCAGGGCGACGAGCCAGGCGACCAGGAAGCCGATGGAGTAGAGGAAACCGTCGTAGCCGAAGAGGGCGATGGCGCCCGCGATGCCCAGGAAGGACGCGGCGGACATGTAGTCGCCGGAGACCGCGAGGCCGTTCTGGAAGCCGGTGAACTGGCGGCCGCCCGCGTAGAAGTCGGCGGCGTCCTTGGTCTGGCGGCCCGCCCAGACGGTGATGACGAGGGTCGCGGCGACGAACACCGCGAACAGGGTGATGATCAGGGTCCGGTGCTCGCTGGCCGCACCGGCCGCCAGCGTGATCGCGGGGCTCATGCGCCGCCCTCCATCCGGGACTTGATGGCCTCGGCCTTGGGGTCGAGCTTGGCGGCGGCGTGCCGGGCGTACCACCAGGCGATGAGGAACGTGGTGAGGAACTGGGCGAGGCCGAGGACCAGGGCCACGTTGATGTTGCCGACGACCTTGGTGCCCATGAAGCCGTCCGCGTAGCTGGAGAGCAGGACGTAGAGCAGGTACCAGGCGATGAAGGCGAAGGTCAGCGGGAAGGCGAAGGAGCGGTAGGAGTGCCGCAGTTCGGCGAACTCCGGACTCTGCTGCACCTCGGCGAACTCCTCGCCGGAGGGGAGCCGGGTCTGCGTGTTCGAGGGCGGTGGTGTCTCGGTAGCCACGGAGTCTCCTCGCGATACGGACATGCGGATTGTGACCTCACAGACATTTGGATCACCCACCTGGAGTGACGTATCGACTCCGGTGAGTGAATCCGACGGGGGGCCTCGATCCTGCTGCGGCTCCCTCCCCAAGGTCACGGCGCCACGCGTGGACAGGTTCAACTCGCCCGGGTTCTTTCGGAAGTCGTCGGCGCAAGTCACCTCCGGTCATTGCTGGCCGGTGACTGCGGGAGATAACTTCGGCCCTGCACCACCCGTCATGTACCTGCCCAAGCGCCGCTCGCGTCTTGGGCGGTCCCGTTTTCGGCCGATGTTCTCGGCCGATGTTCCGGATGATGTGGAGACCCCATGGCTCATCTGCGTTCCAGACGTGGGCTGGCGCTCGCCGTCCCGGTGATCCTGTCGCTGACCGCCTCGCTCGGCCTCGTGCCGGCGACGGCTTCCGCGGTGCCGCTGACCGCCCGGGCGGCGTCGGCAACGGACGGGCCGAACCTGGCCTACGTCGTCAACACCAGGACGGACCACGACACGATCGAGTCGGTGCAGCGGGCGATCGCGCGCAACGGCGGCACGATCATCGCGACGTACGACAAGATCGGCGTGATCGTCGTGCACTCGGCGAACCCGGACTTCGGCGCGGCCATGCGCGCGGTGCGCGGAGTGCAGTCGGCGGGCGCCACCCGGACGGCTCCGCTGAGCGCCGCGGGAACCACGGACGAGGGTGCCGTACAGGTCCTGTCGAAGGCGGCGGCCGCGAAGGCCGAGCAGCGGGCGACCGCGGGCCAGGAGCCCCTTGAGGCCGACCAGTGGGACCTGCGGGCCATCGGCGCCGACAAGGCCGCCGCGATCAACCCGGGGAGCCGCTCGGTGACGGTCGCCATCATCGACACCGGCGTCGACGACACCCACCCGGACATCGCCCCGAACTTCTCCGCCTCGCAGTCCGCCAACTGCGTGGGCGGCAAGGCGGACACGACGTACGGCGCCTGGCGGCCGGTGGACGCCGCCCACTACCACGGCACCCATGTCGCCGGTGAGATAGCCGCCGCCCGCAACGGGATCGGCGTGGCGGGCGTGGCTCCCGGCGTGAAGGTCGCGAGCATCACGGTGGCCCAACCCGACTCGACGCAGCTGTTCTATCCGGAGAGCGTCGTCTGCGCCTTCGTCTTCGCCGCCGACCACGGCATCGAGATCACCAACAACAGCTACTACGTTGATCCATGGCTGTACAACTGCATGGACGACCCCGATCAGCGCGCCATCGTTGACGCGGTCAACAGGGCGCAGCTGTACGCCCAGCACAAGGGCACGCTCAATGTGGCCTCGGCGGGCAACTCGAACGACGACCTCGACGCGCACGCCCTCACGGACGACTCCAGCCCGGACGACTCGACGGCCACCCCCCGGACGGTCGATCCGCACGAGTGCTTCGACGTGCCGACCCAGCTGCCCGGTGTGGTCACCGTGAGCGCGGTCGGCTTCAACAACACGAAGTCGTACTACTCCAGCTACGGCCAGGGCGTCATCGACGTGGCGGGCCCGGGCGGCGACAGGTACCAGATCCCGGACACGCCGTCGCAGAACGGCCGCATCCTGTCCACCCTGCCGAACGACCAGTACGGCTTCCTCCAGGGCACCTCGATGGCGTCCCCGCACGTGGCCGCCGTGGCCGCGCTGCTGAAGTCGACCCACCCACACGCCACTCCGGCCCGGTTGCTGGCCCTCCTGAAGGCCGAGGCGGACAACCCGGGCTGCCCGTCCGGCCCGTACGACGGGGACGGCGACGGCGTCGTCGACGCCACCTGCGTGGGCGGCAAGCACGTCAACGGCTTCTACGGCTCCGGTGTCGTCGACGCGCTGCGCGCCGTCAAGTAGTCACCGCAGAGCAGGACTTCCCGCACGGCACGCCCGTTCCGCGAACGAGAGCTACGACCTGGCCTCATACCGACCCAGCTGCCGGGTGTCGTCACGGTCGCGGCGACCGGCGCGAAGGGCCTCAAGTCGTCGTTCTCCAACTACGGCCTCGGGGTCATCGACATCGCCGCGCCCGGCGGCGACGCGACGGGCTACCAGGCGCCGGCGCCCTCGGCCACCAGCGGCCTGATCCTGGGCCCGCTGCCGGGCGGCAAGTGGGGGTACATGGCGGGTACGTGTCAACCCATCCGCACGCCTCCGCCGCCCGGGTGAAGGCCCTGCTGTACGCAGAGGCGAGCGCCATGCCGTGCACCGACCCGTACGACATCAACGGCGACGGCAAGATCGACGCGGTGTGCGAGGGCTCCAAGAACCACAACGGCTTCTACGGCTGGGTCACCGCCGACGCACTGGCGGCGGTGACCAGGTAGGTACATACATATATTGATCCAGTCAATAATGCATAGTACAGTCATGACTGGAATCAAGTACGCGTGGTCCGCGCTGGGCGGCGATCCGTCGCTGCCCGCGCGGGTCACGACCGTGACGCGCGCGGGCACGCTTCCTGCGCACCTTCCGGTACGCCGGCTCGCCCGCGCCTGCGTCGGCGCGTGCGCGCTGGCCGCCGCCGAGCTGGGAGCGCGGCGGACCGGGGCCGCGGAGGTGCCCGGGGTCCGGGTGGACGACGGGGCCGTGGCGACGGCCTTCACCAGTGAGCGCCACCTGCTGGTCGACGGGCGGGCACCCGTGCAGTTCGCCCCGCTGTCCCGGTTCTGGCGCGCGGCCGACGGGTGGGTGCGCACCCACGCCAACTACCCGCATCACAGGGCCCGGTTGCTGGGCGCGCTGGGCCTGCCGGCGGACGCCTCCCCGGAAGATGCCGCCGCCCGGATCGCCGCGCGGCCCGCGCTGGAGGTGGAGGACGCGGTCTACGCCGCCGGCGGGCTCGCCGTGGCGCTGCGCTCGCCCGGGGAGTGGGCCGCGCACGAGCAGGCCGCCGAGGTGGCCGCGCGGCCCCTGATCGAGCGCGTCCGCCCGGACACGGCGCACGCGCGCGTGCTCCCGCCGCTCGACGCCTGCGCCGCTCCTCTGCTGCCCGCCGCCGGCCTGCGCGTCCTGGACCTGACCCGGGTCCTGGCCGGCCCGGTCGCCACCCGCACCCTCGGGCTGCTCGGCGCCGACGTCCTGCGGCTGGACGCGCCATGGCTGCCCGAACTCCCCGACCAGCACGCCGACACGGGCTTCGGGAAACGCTCGGCGACGCTCGGCCTGACGACGGACCGGGCGGCCTTCGAGGAGTTGCTGGCCTCGGCGGACGTCGTGGTCACCGGCTACCGGCCGGGCGCCCTGGACCGGCTCGGCCTCTCCCCCGAGGCACTGGCCGAGCGGCGGCCCGGGCTGGTCGTGGCCCAGGTGTCGGCGTGGGGTGCCTACGGGCCGTGGGGCGGGCGGCGCGGCTTCGACAGCCTGGTCCAGGTCGCCACGGGCATCGCGGAGATCGAGGGTTCGGCGGACCGGCCGGGCGCGCTGCCCGCACAGGCGCTGGACCACGGCACCGGCTATCTGCTGGCGGCCGGCGTGCTGCGGGCGCTGACCGAGCAGTCCTACGACGGCGGCAGCAGGTTCGTACGGCTGGCTCTGGCGCGGACCGCACGGTGGCTCATGGAGGAGTTGGAGGGCGAGAAGGCGGAGGGGGAGGTGGAGTCCGGGCCGGAGGACGGCGAGCCGTACGAGGGGCCGGACGCCTGGCTCGGCGAGACGGACAGCGCGCTGGGGCGGCTGCGGTACGCGCGCCCTCCGTTGTCCTTCGCCGGCGGACCGGCCGACTGGGCACGGCCGCCGGTGCCGTGGGGGGCGGATCCGGCCCGCTGGGGATGGTCACCCGGTCCGGAGGTGAGACCGGACGCGGCTCGCCGGGTGTGATCGCGCAGGCCGGGGCGGCCGGAAACGTACGAATGGGTGGTATGCCGTTCCGCCAGCTGTTTTCCTGTACTTGCCCGCTTCTGTCATGGCTGGTGGAGATCAGGGGGGCCGTTGACACGACCGACCGCCGAGGTTGCCGCGAGCGGCCCCGCGAGACGCCCGGGGACCTGGCGGGCCGTCGCCGTCCTGGTGCTGGTGGCGGTGGCCGCGCTGGTGCCGCTGCTCGGGCCGTCCGTGGCGCTGCGGGGCACCGGGGAGGCCGCCGCGCCGGGAGTGGGCGGCATCGCCTTGCTGCGCGGGGTGCTGTTCGCCGCCCTGTGCGTGCCGTCGGGTGAGCTGTTCGTGGACCGGCTGGCGCGCCGGCTGCCGGACCCGCCGCCCGAACGGCCGGCCGGCTGGGCGGTGTTCGCGGCCGTCGCCGGTTTCGTCGCCGCGCTGGGGCTCGCGTCGGTCGTGTCGACGGGCAACCTGGTACCGCGTTCTCTCGCCGACATCGACGTGGGCGGCCTGTACCAGTCGCGCGACGGCAAGTTGGCGCTGATCGAGGTCAACGCCTTTCTGCTGGCCGGTCTGTGCGCCCGCTCGCGCCGCCCGGCCGCCCAGGCGTGGCCGCTGGCGGCGGTGGCCGTCGCCGAGGCGCTGCGCGCCCATCCCGCGCCCGAGCACCACCCGTTGCTCGGCGCCTCGCTGACACTGGTGCATCTGACGTGCGCGACGCTGTGGGTGGGCGGTCTGCTGCACGCGCTGCGCATGCTGCGCCGGTGGCGCGGCCGGGAGGCCGGGGCGGCGCTGCTCGGTCTCTACGCGCGTGTGGCGGGCGTACTCCTCGCGGCCATCACCGCGACGGGCGTGTGGAGTTCGCTGCGGCGGATGCCCGTGGGCACGGTCCTGGACCAGCTGACGACGACGGCGTACGGGCGCACCCTGCTCGCCAAGGTGATCCTCGTCGCCGCCGTCGCCGTGCTGGCGCTGTGGGCCCGGTTCCGGCTGCGCCGGGCGGCCGACCCGCTGACCGCGTACGTCCCCGCGCGGGCCGAGGTGGCCGTGCTGGGGGCGGTGGTGGCGGTGTCGGGGGTGTTGACGGCGCTGCCGCTGCCGATCAGGTGGACTTGATCAAGTATTGATCGGCATGTTGATTCAGTCGTTGGTGACGAGCACCTTCAGGGCGGTGCGCTCGTCCATCGCCTTGTAGCCGTCGGGCACGCCCTCGATGCCAACGGTCAGGTCGAAGACCGGCGAAGGGTCGATCGTGCCGTCGAGTACGTCGGGCAGCAGGTCGGGGATGTAGGCGCGGACCGGGGCGACGCCGCCGCGCAGCGCGATGTTCCGGTCGAACATGACGCCGAGGTCCAGGCCGGTGCCGCTGCCGTGCGGGACGCCGACGAAGCCGATCGCGCCGCCGTCGCGGGTGATCTCGACGGCCGTCCGCATGGACTGCTCGGTGCCCACGGCCTCGACGACGGCGTGCGCGCCCTGGCCCCGGGTGAGTTCGCGCACGGCGGCCACGGCCGCGTCCCCGCGTTCGGCGACGACGTCGGTGGCGCCGAAGCGGCGCGCGATGTCCGTGCGGACCTCGTGCCGGCCCAGCGCGATGATCCGCTCGGCGCCCAGCCGCTTGGCAGCGAGCACGGCGCACAGGCCGACCGCGCCGTCGCCGACGACGGCGACCGTGGCGCCGGGCCGGGCGCCCGCGCCGAGGGCCGCGTGGTGGCCAGTGCCGAGCACGTCGGAGAGGGTGAGCAGAGCGGACAGCAGATGGTCGTCGGAGGCCGCGTCCTTGGGCAGCCGGACCAGGGTGCCGTCGGCGAACGGGACGCGCACCGCCTCGCCCTGGCCGCCGTCGTACCCCACGGCGCCCCAGAAGCCGCCGTGCTCGCAGGACGTGGTCAGGCCCTCGCGGCAGTAGTCGCAGACGCCGTCGGACCACATGAACGGGGCGACCACGAGGTCCCCGCGCCGTACGGTGCCCACCTCGGAGCCGGTCTCCTCGACGACGCCGAGGAACTCGTGCCCGATGCGCTGCCCCGGCTGCCGGGCCGCCTCACCCCGGTACGCCCACAGGTCGCTGCCGCAGATGCAGGCGCGCAGCACCCGTACGACGGCGTCGGTGGGCAGCTGCACCACGGGCTCGGGCACGTCCTCCACGCGCATGTCGAACGGGGCATGGATGGTGGTGGCACGCATGGCGAGGGTCCTTCTCGTGCGGTGTCGTGGGTGCGCTCAGGGGGTGGTCGAGCGCACTTCACGGTACGCCGTGGCCGGTGCGGGCCGCGCGTCGAGGGTGCCCCGGACCAGCAGGAACTGTGCCACCGCGTAGGTGAGCATGATCCAGAAGCCGGGGCGCGGCAGCTGCGGCCAGTCGGCGACGCCGGTCGCGATCAGCGTGTCGGAGAGCATGAAGAGCGCGCCGCCGATCCCGGCGACCGGGCCGAGCCGGGTGGCGGCGGTGTACGCCATGGCCGTGAGCAGGGTGCTGTAGCCGGCCACGGGGACGCGCAGGCCGGCGGGCAGGTCCGGCCACAGCAGGGCGACCAGGGTGACGAGGGCGGCCGCGTAGGCGAGGGCGAGGAGGCGCGCACGCGCGTGTGGCGGGCCCTGACGGCGGACGCGGCGGAAGAGGACGAGGTAGCAGACGTGCCCGGCGGCGAAGGAGGCCATGCCCGCCATGAAGGCAGGGTCGGCGTCGGAGAGGAGCAGGACGTCGCCGCCCCAGCCGCACAGCAGGGCGGCGACGAGGAGCCGTGGAGCACCCGCGCGGGCCGCGGACGCGGCGAGCAGGGGCATCAGGAGCACCTTGGCGGCGGCATGTCCGGTGTGGAAGCCGGCGGCCAGGCAGGCGAGGTCGAGGACGACGGCGAGGGCGAAGGCGGCGAGCAGCGCCCGGGACGCTCTCATGCGGCCACGGACTCCTCGGCCTGCTCCACGGCGGGCGCCGGCGCCCAGCCCGGTCCCCCGAACACCCGCCCGGCCCGCTCCCGCCAGCTGCGCGCGGCCCTGATGTCCTTGGCGATGGCGAGGTACTCGTGGGTGGCCACCCTGACGGGGTTGAACGTGTTGATGTTCTTGGTCAACCCGTACACGGGCCGCTCGACCTCGGGCACCCAGGACCCGAACAGCCGGTCCCAGATGATCAGGATCCCGCCGAAGTTGCGGTCCAGGTAGCCGCCCTGGGAGGCGTGGTGCACGCGGTGGTGGGACGGCGTGTTGAACACGAACTCGAACCAGCGGGGCATCTTGTCGATGCGTTCGGTGTGGATCCAGAACTGGTAGACGAGGTTGGCGGACGAGCAGAAGGCGAGCGCGGCGGGGTGCACCCCCACTGCGACGAGCGGGACGTAGAACGGCCAGACGGTCAGCGAGGTCCAGGGCTGGCGCAGCGCGGTGGAGAGGTTGAACTTCTTGCTGGAGTGGTGGACGACGTGGCAGGCCCACAGGATGCGGATGACGTGGTGGCCGCGGTGGGACCAGTAGTAGAAGAAGTCCTGCGCGAGCAGCATCAGCGGGACCGTCCACCACAGGACGGGAACGCGCAGCGGGGTCAGTTCGTATATCGCCGTGTAGATCGCGACGATCGGGATCTTCCACACGAAGTCGAAGACGAGCGACCCGAGCCCCATGCCGATGCTCGTGGCCGCGTCCTTGGCCTGGTATCCGGCGGCATCGTCGTCGGGATGGATGCGGTAGCTGATCACCTCGATCACGGTGAGCAGCACGAAGGCGGGTATCGACCACAGCACGACATCGGGCAGGTTCGGCATGGGGGCACCGTAGAACCGCCGGTCGGCCGCGGCTAGACGTTGTTACCCACAAGTATTACCTGCGGTATGCGCTTGCTTGTTGGCGATCTCCGCCAATGAGCTAGACCCCGGCCGCCCCCAGCAGGGTCCCCGCCGCGTAGGTGACCCCCATGGCCAGCGCCCCGCCCAGGACGTTCCGCAGCACCGCCGGACCCGCCGCGGCCGCTCCCAGGCGGGCGCTGGCCCAGCCGGTCAGGACCAGCGCCGCCAGCACCGAGCCCACCGTCACCGGGAGCCGCCAGCCGGAGGGCGGCAGGACCATCGCGAGCAGCGGGAGCAGCGCCCCCACCGTGAAGGCGAGGAAGCTGGCGAGGGCCGCGTGCCAGGGGTTGGTCAGCTCGTCGGGGTCGATGCCCAGTTCCACGCGCGCGTGCGCCTTCAGGGCGTCGCGTTCCGTCAGCTGGCCCGCCGCCTCACGGGCCACGTCCCGGGACAGGCCGCGCCGCTCCAGCAACTCGGTCAGTTCCTCCAGTTCCGCCTCTGGCTGCTCCTTCAGCTCCCGCTTCTCCTGCGCCAGTGCGGCGAGCTCGGAGTCTCGCTGGGTGGACACCGAGACGTACTCCCCCGCCGCCATCGACATGGATCCGGCGAGCAGACCGGCCAGGCCCGCCGTCAGCAGGGCGTTGCGGTCGGCCGTGGCGCCCGCGACGCCGACGACGATGCCCGCCGTCGACACGATGCCGTCGTTCGCGCCCAGTACGGCCGCACGCAGCCAGTTCAGCCGGGAGCCGAGTGCTCCCCCGTGGGCCTCGTTGTCGTGCGTAGGTTCCGTCACAGCAGGGAGGATCGCACCCCGAGGCCCATGGGCGCCGTACCGACGTCACCAGACCCGTACCGAGGCCCCTCGGGCGAACACCGGGCTCGTCGCGTCCGCAGGCGGGTCCGGCAGCGGCTCGGCGATCTCCGCGACCGTCGGTCCCACCTTGGCCGCGATCGGGTCCAGGAGGTCCAGGTCGAAGCCGTACACGCGGGCCGCGTTGCCGCCGAGCATCGCGGCGAGTTCGTCGCGCGGGACGCCGGCGAAGGCGAAGCGCAGGCCCTCCCTGGTGTACGGGTACGTTCCCTCGTCGTGCGGGTAGTCGCTGCCCCACATGATCTTGTCCACGCCGATGCGGTCGCGCAGCGGCACCTCGTGGGGGCGCATGAAGCTGGCGCCGACGAAGCAGTTCTCGTGCCAGACCGAGGACGGCGGTTCGCCCATCGCTTCCGCCAGGCCGACTCCGAACTTCGACTCGGCGGTCGTCGCCTTCGTGGCCGCCGCCAGCATGCGGCCGTGGTAGTAGTCCAGCATGGCCAGGACCCCGGGTATCCAGCCGGAGCCCTGTTCGGTCAGGACCAGTCTCAGGTCCGGGTGGCGGCGGAAAGCGCCGCCGAAGACCAGGTGCCAGAGCGCGCGGTGCGAGAACCAGGTCGTCTCGACCATGAAGACCGCGCGGGCGGCCGGTTCGTCGCCGAGCGGCGGGGAGGCCGAACCCGCGTGGTGGTTGACGGGGACGCCGAGTTCCGCGCAGACGGCCCAGATCGGGTCGTACACGCGCGCGTGCAGTTCGGGCAGGCCCGAGCCGGGCGGGGTGCCGGGGAGCATCAGACCGCCTTCCAGGCCTGCCCCGGCCGCCCGGCGGATCTCCTTCACCGCCTCCTCGACGTCGTTGAGGAGGATCTGGAAGACGCCCGCCCGGCGGCCCGGAGCTGCGGCGCAGAAGTCGGCCAGCCAGCGGTTGTGGGCGCGCAGGCCCGCCCAGCGCCGTTCGAACTCCGCCGCCGTCGGCGCGGGGGCCATGAGCGAGCCGGACGGGAAGAACGGCGGGATGGTGTTCGGGAAGATCACCTCCGCGACGATCCCGTCCTCCTCCAGCTCCGCGAGCCGCCGCGCGGAGTTCCAGTTCCGGTCCGCCGAGTCGGCGAGCAGGTCCTCGTACGGGTTGACGTACGTCGCCGCCCACACGTCGAAGTCGTCGTGGTAGCGCTTCTCCAGGTAGGGGCGGTAGTCGAGGAGGTCCGCCCCCGCGTGGCAGTCGGCCGAGATCACCGTGTAGCGGTCGTCGCTCACGACGTCACCCCCAGGGTCGGGAAGTCGTTGCCGGTCAGCCAGTGGCGGCCCACCTCGCGCGAGCGGGCCCAGGAGGCCTGCACGGCGGCTTGGTCGGCCTGCTGGCCGAGGTCGGAGGGGGTGGGCCCGATGCGGCGGGCCAGCGGGGTCAGGCGGTCCACGTCGAAGCCGAAGACCTCGGCCGCCGCGAGGCCCAGCATCCGGCGGGTCTCGGCCACCGGGATGTCGTGGAAGGTGCTGCGCAGCCACGCGCGCGTGTCGGGCCAGGTGCCCTCGGGATGCGGGAAGTCGCTGCCCCAGAGGATGTTGTCGACGCCGATCTCGTAGCGCTGGGCGAGTTCCCGGCGCTTGGTGTTGGTGGCGCAGACGAACACCTGGCGGTCCAGGTACTCGTGCGGCGGACGCCGCAGTTCCTCGAACGGCGAGAGTTTCTTGCCGCCGTGCGCGCCGAGGTAGAGGCGGTCCATGAACCACAGCAGGTTCGGCAGCCACCAGCAGCCCGACTCGGCGACGCCGAAGCGCAGTCCGGGGTGGCGTTCGAACACGCCGGACCAGAGCAGGAACCACAGCGGGCGGGCCGGCCACCACGTCACCTCGCTGACGTAGATGCCGAGATGGTCGCCGTACTCGTGGCGCGGGGCCGCGCCGGAGTGGGTGAGGACCGGCATCCCGCACTCGGCGGCGGCCGCCCAGACGGGGTCGTAACGGCGGTCGTGGTAGGGCTCCTTGTCGACCCACATGGAGGGGATCATCAGGGCGCCGAGACCGGACTCCTTCGCACGGTGGACCTCGGCGACGACCCGGTCCGTCGGGGCCGTGACCGGCAACAGGGCCACCCCGCAGTGCCGTTCGGGGTTCTCGGACACGAAGTCGGCCAGCCAGCGGTTGTGGGCCCGGGCGCCCGCCATGCCCAGCTCGGGGTCCTGGTCCCCGGACAGGCCGAGGCCCACCCCGAAGGGTGCCGCCGTCCGGCTGTCGACCGCGTCGGCGTCCGGGAAGACCACCTCGGCGGCCACCCCGTCGCCGTCCAGCTCCTTCAGGCGCTGCGCGCTGTCCCAGCCGCCGCGCAGCCCCTCCTCGTTGTCCTGGAACCACTTGGCCGCGAACGCCTCGTTGCGGATGCCGAGCCGGGTCATCTCCTCCCGGCGGCGGTCGCGCCCGGCGAGGAACTCGTCGAAGTCCCGGTGGAACCGGGCGTCCAGATAGGGCCGGTACTCCTCGGTGGGCAGCCCGGCGTGGCAGTCCGAGGAGATGATCAGGTATGGGTCGTCGTACGCGGTCACCACTGCCCCCTGTTCAGTCCGTTCAGTCCGTTCAGTCCAAGATGAAGCTCTCGAGGTACGACGGGTTCGCCCGGTCCAGCATCGACCGGGCCCGCGCCCTGATCTGGGCGTCGCTGTGCTCGCTGGGCGGCAGCAGCCAGAAGCGGTCCGCGCGGATGCCCGCCACGACGGACTCGGCGACCTCCTCGACGGGCGTGAAGGCGACCTCCTTGCCCGCCTCGCGCATCGCCGCCTCCCACTGGTCGAGGCTGCGGTACGGCGTCCTGCGCGGCCGTTCCTTGGCGTAGCGGTCGGGGCGGTTGCGGTGCGACTCCCACAGGCCCGTGCGCAGCATGTGCGGCCCCGGGAAGAGCACCGAGGCGCCCACGCGCGCGTGCTCCGCCCTGAGATGCGCGTACAGGGACTCGGTGAGCGTGACGACGGCCGCTTTCGTGACCGCGTACACGGAAGCCGTGGGCAGTGGCGCGATACCGCCGTCGCCGGAGGATGTATTGACCACATGACCGGGTTGACCCGACTTGATCATCCTCGGCACGAAAGCCTGGACGCCGTGGAAGACGCCCCACACATTGACCTCGAACGCCCACTTCCAGTCGTTCGGTTCGTGCTCCCACATGCGGCCCTCGGCGCCGGAACCGACCCCGGCGTTGTTGCACAGGACGTGCACCGCGCCGTAGGCGTCGTAGGCCGACTCGGCCAGTTCCAGAACCTGTTCGCGGACGCCGACGTCGACCACGCGCGCGTGCACGTCGGCACCCTCCGCGCGCAACCCGTCGGCGGCCTTCTCCAGGGCGGCCGGCTCCACGTCGGCGAGGACCACCTTCAGCCCTTCGGCGGCGAACCGCCGGGCCATCGCGAGCCCGATCCCGCTCGCCGCGCCGGTGACGACGGCGACCTGCCCTTCGTGCAGCTCCATCAGACCCCGCTCCCTTCGCTGCCCTCCGGAGGCGCGTCATGGATCTGGCGCGGGTCGTCGTAGCGCTGGTGGACGTACGGCAACAGGGCCTGGGCGTCGACCCGTTCGGCGACCCGGCCGCGCTGGTCGCTGGTCTTCTCGCCGAGGGTGAGGTCCAGCAGGCGCAGCACCGGCAGGTCGGCGACGGGGTCGTAGGCCGACTCGCGGAGGATCACCTCCCCGGTGACGCGCTCCAGCCGGCGGACCTTCTCCTCGCGTACGCAGTGCACCAGCAGCGGGTCGCCGTCGAAGCCCGAACCGTCCACCGCCGGGAGGAACTTGAAGTAGAAGTCGGTCTTCGGGGCGGGCTCGGGCAGCGGCAGCGGGCCGTCGACCGTGCCGCGCACCTCCACGAAGGCGACGCCGTGGCGGGCGAGGACCGCACGGACGGCGGAACCCTCGCGCTCGACGGTGACCTCGCCCAGCTTCTTGGGCTCGCCGAAGACCTCGCGGCCGCCGGTGAGGGCACGCTCGTGGGTCATCGGCATGACCAGCGGGTACCAGCCCTCGACCGTGCCGTGCGCGGCCGCGACCGCGAACGAGCCCGCGCCGAGCGGGTATCCGGGCAGTTCGACCTTGCTGATGCTGACGCGGGCCAGGGGCCGGCCGGCCGGCTTCAGCGGCGGCGGCAGGACGGCCGCGACCGCGTCCGGGTCGGTCTCCCAGACGGCCACCACCCCGGTGGACCAGACGTCGGGGAGCTTCGTGGTGCGCGCGGCCGCGATCTCCGCCTCGGTCCGAGCGCCGTACCGTACGCGTGCCATCCGCCGTACCGCCCTTCCGTCGACCACCGGCTGCGTCGCGTCGGCGCGGAGTCGTCGCGTCTGCGCGCCGGGCGGGGAGCACGCTTGCACCGGGCGACGAAAAGGTCCATAGCCACGCGAAGGGCAATCAGGGCGGACGGGCAGTCGCGGCGGACGGGCAATCAGGACATTCGAACGGGCGGCTGCGGCAGGCGACCTGACGCACCGGGCTGTCGGTCCGGGCCCGTATCCTCAATGACCATGCTCGAAGACCGTACGACCACAGTGTCCCCCGGCACCCCGTGGCCCGCCGCATACCCCAAGGGGTATGCCGTCGTCGACGTGGAGACCACCGGACTGGCCCGGGACGACCGGATAATCAGCGCGGCCGTCTACCGGCTGGACGAGCGCGGCGAGGTCGAGGACCACTGGTACACGCTGGTCAACCCCGAGCGGGATCCGGGTCCCGTGTGGATCCACGGTCTGACGAGCGAGGTGCTCGAAGGCGCGCCGCTCTTCACCGACATCGCCGAGGAGTTCTCGGCCCGGCTGGACGGCCGGGTGCTGGTCGCGCACAACGCGGTCTTCGACTGGCAGATGATCGCGCGGGAGTACGCGCGGGCGAAGGCCGAGGCCCCGGTGCGGCAGCGGCTGTGCACGATCGCGCTCTCCAAGGAGCTGGGCCTGCCGCTGCCCAACCACAAACTGGAGACCCTGGCCGCGCACTTCGGCGTCGTACAGCGGCGGGCGCACCACGCGCTGGACGACGCGCGGGTGCTCGCGGAGGCGTTCCGGCCCAGCCTGCGGGCCGCGGCGGCGGGCAACGTACGGCTGCCGCTCCTTGAGTGCCGGCCGCTGACGGAGTGGTCGGACACGCCCCGCATCGGGCAGCAGGCGAGCGGGGGCCACGGCGGGTACCGGCCCACCAGCTGGCGGCCGTCCCGCAAGCGGCCGGCGTGCCCCTACCCGAACCCGGGACGGTACGAGGACGGCAAACCGCTGCGGCAGGGCATGCGGGTGGCGTTCTCCGGGGACACCTCGATCGACCGGGAGCTGCTGGAGGACCGGGCCGCCGAGGCCGGTCTGCACGTCTCCACGAGCATCTCGCGGCTCACGAGCCTGCTCGTCACCAACGACCCCGACTCGGGCACGTCGAAGGTCCTCAAGGCCCGTCAGTTCGGGACGCCGGTCGTCGACGAGGCGGCCTTCGGGCAGCTGTTGCGGGACGTGGCGCCTGCGACGGAGAAGTGATCGCAGCGGCAGGCCGTACACCCGTCCGCACGGGCCGTACGGACGGGTGATTGCCGTACGACTCGCCCGGCGCCCGCTCGCCCCCGCGCGGCCGACCGCCCACCCTGTGCCCCATGGCGAAATGCGAAGTCTGCGGCAATGACTACGGAATGACCTTCGAGGTGCACGCACAGGGCGCGGTCCATGTGTTCGACTGCTTCTCCTGCGCGATCCACCGCATGGCCCCGCTCTGCGAGCACTGCAAGGTCTCGATCATCGGGCAGGGCGTCGAGGCCGAGAACCAGTGGTACTGCGGTGCCCACTGCGCCCGTGAGGCGGGGAAGGCGGGCATCGTCGACCGCGTCTGACCCGGTACCCGCCCGATCGCGCCCCACGACCGAGTTGTACGGTCGTGGGGTGTACCGCTTCCTGTTGACCCGGCAGTGGGTGATCCTCACCCTCATCTCGCTGCTTCTCATCCCCACGATGATCCGCCTGGGGATCTGGCAGAAGCACCGGTACGAGGAGCGCAGCGCCCGCAACCAGCTGGTCGCCGAAGCACTCGGCGCCAAGCCGGTGCCGGTCGAGCAGGTGACCGAGCCGGGGCACGCCGTGACCCGCAAGGAGCGGTACCACACGGTCACCGCGACCGGCACCTTCGACACCGCCGACGAGGTCGTCGTCCGCCGCCGTACCAACTCCGACGACGAGGTCGGCTATCACGTCCTCACCCCCTTCGTCCTGGCCGACGGCAAGGTGCTGCTGGTCAACCGGGGCTGGATCCCGTCGGACGGCCCGAGCCAGACCGCCTTCCCGAAGATCCCCGCTCCGCCGGCCGGCAAGGTCACCATCCAGGGCCGGCTGATGCCCGACGAGACCACCGCGGCGAGCGGCATCAAGGACCTCAAGGGCCTGCCCGACCGGCAGACCATGCTGATCAACAGCGAGGAGCAGGCCCGTCGGCTCGGCAAGCAGGTGCTCGGCGGCTACATCGAGCAGACGGCGCCCGAGCCCAAGGGCGACACCCCGGAACAGATCTCCGACCCGGGCAAGGAAGACGCCCCGCTGAACTACGCGTACATGATCCAGTGGTGGCTGTTCGCCGCGGGTGTCCCCTACGGCTTCTTCGTGCTGGTCCGCCGTGAGGCACGCACGCGTGCGGAGGCGGCGGCGGAGCAGGAGACGGCCGAGGAGGCGGAACCGGCCGCCGTCTGAGCGCCGTGCCGCGTCACTCCCCCGGCCCACCCCCTGGTTCGAGCCCCGACCGGGCGGGAAACCGGGTCCCGTGGACCGACGCATCGAGGACTACGCGCTCATCGGCGACGAGCAGACCGCGGCCCTGGTCGGCCGGGACGGCTCCATCGACTGGCTGTGCCTGCCTCGCTTCGACTCCGCGGCCTGCTTCGCAAGGCTCCTGGGCGACGAGGACCACGGCCACTGGCGGATCGCCCCCGACGGCGCCACCACCTGCACCAGGCGCGGCTACCGGCCCGACACCCTGGTCCTGGACACCGAGTGGGAGACCGCCGGGGGCACGGTCCGCGTCACCGACCTGATGCCCCAGCGCGACCGCGCGCCCGACGTCGTACGCATCGTCGAGGGCGTCAGCGGCCGCGTCACCGTGCACAGCACGCTCCGGCTCCGCTTCGACTACGGCTCGGTCATCCCGTGGATGCGCCGCTCCGGCGGGCACCGGGTCGCCGTCGCCGGGCCCGACTCGGTGTGGCTGCGCAGCGATCCGTCCGTGCGCACCTGGGGCGAGGACTTCGGCACGCACTCGGAGTTCACCGTCGCCGAGGGCGAGCGGGTCGCGTTCGTGCTCACCTGGCACCCCTCGCACGAGCCACGCCCGCCGCTCGTGGACCCGTACGAGGCGCTGCGCACCAGCGTCACCGACTGGCGGCGCTGGACCGCCCGCTGCACCTACGACGGCCCCCACCGGGACACGGTCGTGCGCTCCCTGATCACCCTCAAGGCGCTCAGCTACGCACCGACCGGCGGCATCGTCGCCGCGGCCACCAGCTCGCTGCCCGAGGAACTGGGCGGGGTGCGCAACTGGGACTACCGCTTCTGCTGGCTGCGCGACTCCACCCTCACCCTCGGCGCCCTGCTCGCCGCCGGCTACCACAAGGAGGCCGAGCGCTGGCGCGACTGGCTGGTCCGCGCGGTCGCCGGCGACCCGGCGGACCTGCAGATCATGTACGGCCTCGCGGGCGAGCGCCGGCTGCCCGAGTTCGAGCTGCCCTGGCTGCCCGGCTTCGCCGGCTCCGCTCCCGTACGCGTCGGCAACGGCGCCGTCGACCAGCTCCAGCTGGACGTGTACGGCGAGGTCATGGACTCGTTGTCGCTGGCCCGCACCGCCGGTCTGCCCACCAAGCCGCACATGTGGGCCATCCAGTGCGCGCTGATGAAGTTCCTGGAGAAGGTCTGGCGGCAGCCGGACGAGGGCCTGTGGGAGGTCCGCGGCGGCCGTCGGCACTTCGTGCACTCCAAGGTGCTGGTGTGGGTGGCCGCGGATCGCGCGGTGCGGACCCTGGAGGACCACGCGGAGTTCAAGGGCGATCTGCAGGGCTGGCGCGCGCTGCGCGACGAAGTGCACCGGGAGGTGTGCGAGAAGGGGTTCGACCCGCAGCGCAACACCTTCACGCAGTACTACGGCTCCCGCGAACTCGACGCCTCCCTGCTGCTGATCCCGCGCGTCGGCTTCCTGCCGTCGGACGACCCCCGGGTGATCGGCACGGTGGACGCGATCCGCGACGACCTGGGCCACAGCGGGTTCCTGCGCCGCTACGACACCGACGCGATCGGCGTCGACGGGATGCCGGGCGGCGAGGGCGCCTTCCTGGCCTGCTCGTTCTGGCTCGCCGACGCGCTCCACATGACCGGCCGCACCGACGAGGCGAAGGAACTGTTCGAACGGCTGGTGGGCCTCGTCAACGACGTGGGGCTGCTGTCCGAGGAGTACGACCCGGAGACCGGGCGTCAGCTGGGCAACTTCCCGCAGGCGTTCAGTCACATCGGGCTGGTGAACACCGCCCTCACGCTCTTCGACGGCGAGAAGGCAGGATAGGGGCCATGGATCTTGGACTGAAGGACCGGGTGTACGTCGTCACCGGAGCCACCCGCGGGCTGGGCCACGCGGCCGCGCGCGAGCTGGTCGCCGACGGGGCGAAGGTCGTGGTGACCGGACGGGACGAGAAGCGGGCCGACGACGTGGCGGCCGAGCTGGGGCCCAACGCCGTGGGCGCGGCCGTCGACAACGCGGATCCGTCGGCGCCGGAGCGGCTGATCGCACTCGCGCGTGAGCGTTTCGGAGGGTTCGACGGCATCCTCGTGAGCGTGGGCGGACCTGCGGCCGGGTTCGTCGCGGACAACACGGACGAGCAGTGGCAGAGCGCGTTCGAGTCGGTGTTCCTGGGGGCCGTACGGCTCGCCCGCGCGGCCGCGGCGGAGTTGGAGGACGGCGGGGTCATCGGGTTCGTGCTGTCCGCGTCCGTGTACGAGCCGATTCCCGGGCTGACGATCTCCAACGGGCTGCGGCCGGGTCTTGCCGGGTTCGCCAAGTCGCTGGCGGACGAGCTGGGGCCGCGCGGGATCCGGGTGGTGGGGTTGCTGCCGTCCCGGATCGACACGGACCGGGTGCGGGAGCTGGACGCCATGTCCGCCGACCCGGAGGCGACCCGGGCCGAGCACGAGTCGCGGATCCCGTTGCGGCGGTACGGGACGGCGGAGGAGTTCGGGCGGGTGGCGGCGTTCCTGATGTCTCCGGCCGCGTCCTATCTGACGGGGATCATGGTGCCTGTGGACGGGGGGATGAGGCACGGGTTCTGACGGTCGGTTGTCGGGTGCGGGTTGTGGGGGCTGGTCGCGCAGTTCCCCGCGCCCCTAAAGAGGCGCCTCCGTGGACGGCGTTTTCAAGTGACCCTCTCCGCACGGTGTTTGACTGACGTCAGTCGGACTTCTGCGGGGAGTTTCTTCAGCGCGGCTGAGTTCCGGGCGTGTGTCAGTGCCTGGTTCGTCAGGTCCGTCAGAGCCTCCTCCGGGGCCACGTCCGGTTCCAGTTGGAGCCACACCCGTACCTCCGGTGCCGTGCGGGTGCCCCGTAGGACCGCCTGGGCGTGGGAGACGCCCTGCTGGTTGGCCGCGTCCGTGGCCAGGACCGTTTCCAGGGCCCTGCCGCGCAGCAACGCGCTCTCGCCGTCTCCCGTGTCCACCACGACCTCGGTCAGACGGCGTCGGCGCAGTTGTGCGGTCAGCCACCAGAGGGCGAGCAGGACCAGGACGGCCAGCGCGGCCAGGACCGTCGGCCACCACCAGCCCGCGTCACGCCAGTGGGTGCGCTCGGCCGTGCTGAGCAGGACGTCGTGGCGGCCGTGGTGGATCCACCAGGACGGGGACGGGGCGCCGAGGCCGACGGCCAGGACCGAGCCGCCGAGGGCGAGGAGCAGGAGGCCCGCGAGGGCGATCAGTACGCGGTTGACGGTGCCGAGCACGGCGTCACCCCTTCCGGCCGGGGCGGATCACATGGAGGGTCAGGGCGGGTGGACGGGCCAGCCCCATCGCGCGGATCGCGTCGGTCAGGGCCGCCTCCAGGTCGCCCCGCACCTCGTCGAGTTCGCGGAAGTGGGAGACGGCGAGGACGTGGGCGCGGGAGCGGCGCAGCCGTACCCGCACCCGGCGCACGCCCGAGATCTCCATGGCCCGGTCGCGCAGCAGCAGGGCGGCCGCGTCACGGCGCAGCCCGGCGCGGACGTCCGGGTGGGTGCGGCGCATGGGCAGGAGGTCCCGCAGGCCGGGAGTGACGGCCAGGGTCAGCAGCCACAGGCCGAGGGCGGCGGCGATGCCCGCGCCCACCAGGACCCAGGTGTCGTCGAGGGGCTGCGCCGCGAGCCGGCGGGCCAGTTCGCGGCGCCAGCGCATGGCGGGGTGGTGGGCCCGTACGGCCGCGATGTCGTACAGGAAGGCGCCCGCGATCACCAGGACGAGCACCGCGACCAGGGTCGCGGGGACCCGGCGCGGGGACCAGAAGCGCGGCTCGTGGCCGGCCGGGGACGCGGCCGGTGGTGGCGGTGGCTTCTCGATGACCGGTGTCTGCTCGGTGCTCATCACGCCCTCCCCTGGGTCTGGGCCGGGTGCAGCCGTTCCACGTGGACGGCGACCTCCGGCACCTCCATGTCCACCAACGCGCCTACCCGCTCGACCACATGCCGACGCACGGCCGCGCACCGGGCGCCGATGTCGGACGGGTAGTCCAGTTCGAGGTGGACCCGGACGCGGGCCGTGTCATGGTGCGTGACCACGGTGGCGTGCGGGGGTACGGCGTCCTTCGGGAGGGGGCCGAGCGCCTCGCGGGCCGCCTGTGCGGCGATCTTGGCCACGACCCGGTCGGCGATCCGGATGGCGCCGCGCTCGCCGGGCGCCACGACCGTCGGAGCGCCCTGCGTCTCACCACTCGCGGAGCTCATCGCCGACGGTCACGCCGGTCGTCGCGACTGCGGAAGAAGTCGCCTAGTTCGATGTCCCCCTCCGCGAACCGGCCTACGACGAACCCGATGGCCCCGAGCGCCGCCACCAGCAGAAAGGCGCCGAACCCGCCGAAGTACCCGGCGAAGCCCAGCGCCATGCCGGCGATCATGCCGACCACGGCCATATTCATGGTGCGCTCCCCTCAGCGGTCCCGGTCAGCGGTCACTGGAGCCGGGACTCCGGCTCCTCTTCCTCTTCCTCCGGAAGCTTCACATCACTCACCGCGATGTTGACCTCGACCACTTCGAGCCCGGTCATGCGCTCCACGGCCGCGATCACGTTCTCCCGGACCGCGCGGGCCACGTCGGCGATCGACACGCCGTAGTCCACGACGATCTCCAGGTCGAGCGCGGTCTGCACCTCGCCGACCTCGGCCTTCACGCCCCGGCTCACGGACTTGGAGCCGCCGGGCACCCGGTCGCGCACGACGCCGAACGTGCGGGCGAGGCCGCTGCCCATCGCGTGCACGCCGACCACGTCCCGGGCCGCCAGTCCGGCGATCTTCTCCACGACTCCGTCGGCGATCGTCGTCCGCCCCCGGGTCGCCGGGTCGCCGCCGCCGCGCCTGACGGTCTTCCGGGTCTGTACCGTCGGGTCCTTCTCGGGCTCCGCCGCCATCTCGGTCATCGCCGTGCGTCCCTTCCCGTCGTCGTCCTGCGACCACGGTACGTGCGGATGTCCTGTCGTGCCCCGGAGATGCGGCAGGCTGGAGCAATGACGGCGGACCGAAGGACGGACACGGTAGGGCACCCCCTGGGCTTCGGCAGGCTGCTTCCCCTGGGCGGCCCGCGGGACGGGGCGTGGCTCTCGGAGGCGGCGGCGGACGCGGTGCTGCGGCGGGCGGCGGCCGAGGTGTCGCAGGTGCGGCTGGGTACGGTGCGGATCGCCCTGGCGGATCCGGCGGACGTGGCGGAGGCCGTCGTACCCTCACCGCCCGGTGCGGTACCGCCGGGGCCGCTGCGTCTTTCGGCGGACTTCGCGGCGACGGCCGCCGAGCCCCTGCCGACGACGGCGTCCCGGCTGCGGCGGGCGCTGGCCGCGGCCACGGAACGGCTCGGGCTGGCGGTGACGGAGGTGGACCTGCGGGTGACCGACCTGCTGGAGGAGGAGCCGGCGGCACCGGAGGCGGTACGTGCGCCCCGGCCGCCGTCGGTCCGGGAGGGGGCGGATCCCGAGGGGGCCCGGGTGACGGCGGCGGCGCTGGCGGTGCCGGGGGTGGCGCGGGTGACGGGGGCGCTGAGCCGGGAGATCCACGTCGACGCCGCGCTGCCACGCCGGCATGTGCGGGTGGAGGTGGCGCTGACCGACGGCCCGCGGGCCGTGGAGGTGGCCCGACGGGTCCGTGCGGCGGTCGGCGAGGCGCTGGCGGATCGGCCGACGGTAGCGCTGGTGGTGACAGCTGTCGAGTGACTGCCGACCGTGCGGGCCGGTGGGGGCTGGTCGCGCCCACCCGGCGGTAGCCGGATATCGAATGCAGCCCCGCGCCCCTGACGGGGCGCTACTCGCCCACCCCTGCAAGGTCCCGAAGCCGCCGGGCCTGCGCCTGACGCTCGGCAGCTCGCTGCTCGTCGTAGCTACGCCCCCCGGCGCCCAGCAGCAACGCCTTCGTCTCCACGACGGCGTCCCGCGGCGCAGCCAGCAGCGCGCCGGCCAGGTCCTGTACCGCCGCGTCGAGTTCGCCCACCGGCACGGCGACGCTGGCCAGCCCGGAAGCCACCGCCTCCGCGGCCTGGACGTACCGTCCGGTCGCGCAGATCTCCAGCGCGCGGGCGTAGCCCACCAGTGAGACGAGCGGGTGCGTGCCGGTCAGGTCGGGCACCAGTCCGAGGCTGGTCTCGCGCATGGCGAACTGCACGTCGTCCGCGACGACGCGCAGGTCACAGGCGAGGGCCAGCTGGAAGCCGGCCCCGATGGCGTGTCCCTGCACGGCGGCGATGGACACGATGTCGCTCTGCCGCCACCAGGTGAACGCCTCCTGGAATCCGGCGATGGCCGCATCGAGTTCGGCGTCGTCACGGCGCGCGAGCTCGACGAAGGTCGGCTCGCCCGGGATCCCCTCCGGCGTGAACATCTGCCGGTCGAGGCCCGCGGAGAAGGACTGGCCCTCACCGCGCAGCACGACGACCCGGACGGACCCCGGCAGCGACCGCCCGGCCTCGGCCAGCGCCCGCCACAGTGCGGGGCTCTGGACGTTTCGCTTGGCCGGGTTGGTCAGCGTCACCGTGGCGAGCGCGTCGTCGACGGTGAGCCGTACGCCGTCCTTGTCGAGAACAGGAGCGAGGTCCTGGTCGGGCGAAGCCATGGGGCGCCTCCGATGTGTGCGGTCATCACGCATTGCCTTACGGCATGCTAAGTGACTGCACAGTAACCACCCGGCCGATCACCCGACCGACCGGGTGGCCACCATCGAAGCCGATGGGCCGCCCGGGGTCAGGACGCGGCTTTCTTGCCCCGCGTCGCCCCGCCACGCCCACGCAGCGTGACACCCGATTCGCTGAGCATCCGGTGGACGAAGCCATACGAGCGGCCGGTTTCCTCGGCCAGTGCCCGAATGCTCGCACCGGAGTCGTACTTCTTCTTCAGGTCTGCCGCGAGCTTGTCGCGCGCGGCGCCGGTCACCCGGCTGCCCTTCTTCAGAGTCTCGGCCACCCGTGCCTCCTCATGGGAAGTGCGCTCTGGTCCCCTCATGATCACCCCTCCGGGGCGCGATGGCCACCCATTCGGCAAGGTCCGTGAGACATCGTTGTGACGACAGGAGCGCATCCCCACATACGGAATCCGCGATTCCGGCGAGGGCTGTCCGCAGGGCCGGACGGGCTCATCCGCGAAGTGCCAGGTCAGAAGCAGAAAGCGGCCGATCCCTTGTCGACAAAGGGATCGGCCGCAAAATCGATGTAGGACACACCTCGATACGAGGAGATCTCACACAGATGATGGATCACCGATAGGCCGAATGATCCATAGCCAGTGGATCAGGCATTCGATCAAACGAGGGCGACGCGATCGGATCTTCGGATCTCAGGCGAGCGCGACCAGATCCGCGTAGTCGGCGCCCCACAGGTCCTCGACGCCGTCGGGCAGCAGGATGATCCGCTCGGGCTGGAGCGCCTCCACGGCACCCTCGTCGTGGGTGACGAGGACGACCGCGCCCTTGTAGGTGCGCAGGGCGCCGAGGATCTCCTCGCGGCTGGCGGGGTCGAGGTTGTTGGTCGGCTCGTCCAGGAGCAGGACGTTCGCGGAGGAGACGACCAGGGTGGCGAGGGCGAGCCGGGTCTTCTCGCCGCCGGAGAGGACACCGGCCGGCTTGTCGACGTCGTCGCCGGAGAACAGGAACGAGCCGAGCGTCTTGCGGACCTCGACGAGGTCCAGGTCGGGCGCCGCCGAGCGCATGTTCTCCAGGACCGTGCGCTCCGGGTCCAGGGTCTCGTGCTCCTGGGCGTAGTAGCCGAGCTTGAGGCCGTGCCCCTCGATGACCTCGCCGGTGTCAGGCTGCTCGACGCCGCCGAGCAGCCGCAGCAGGGTGGTCTTGCCGGCGCCGTTGAGACCCAGGATGACGACCCGGGAGCCCTTGTCGATGGCCAGGTCGACGTCGGTGAAGATCTCCAGCGAGCCGTACGACTTCGACAGGCCCTCGGCGGTCAGCGGGGTCTTGCCGCAGGGCGAGGGTTCCGGGAAGCGCAGCTTGGCGACCTTGTCGGAGACGCGGACGGCGTCCAGGCCGGACAGCAGCTTGTCGGCGCGGCGGGCCATGTTCTGCGCGGCGACCGTCTTGGTGGCCTTGGCGCGCATCTTGTCGGCCTGCGAGTGCAGTGCGGCGGCCTTCTTCTCGGCGTTGGCACGCTCCCGCTTGCGGCGCTTCTCGTCGGCCTCGCGCTGCTGCTGGTAGAGCTTCCAGCCCATGTTGTAGACGTCGATCTGGGAGCGGTTCGCGTCCAGGTAGAAGACCTTGTTGACGACCGTCTCGACCAGGTCGGCGTCATGGGAGATCACGATGAATCCGCCGCGGTAGGTCTTCAGGTAGTCGCGCAGCCAGACGATCGAGTCCGCGTCCAGGTGGTTGGTCGGCTCGTCGAGCAGGAGCGTGTCCGCGTCGGAGAACAGGATCCGGGCCAGCTCGATACGGCGGCGCTGACCGCCGGAGAGCGTGTGCAGGGGCTGGCCGAGCACCCGGTCGGGCAGGCTGAGCGCGGCGGCGATGGTGGCGGCCTCGGCCTCGGCGGCGTACCCGCCCTTGGTGAGGAACTCGGTCTCCTGGCGCTCGTACTGCCTGAGCGCCTTCTCGCGGGTGGCGCCCTGGCCGTTGGCGATGCGCTGTTCGTTCTCGCGCATCTTGCGGATCAGGATGTCGAGGCCGCGCGCGGAGAGGATGCGGTCGCGGGCGAGGACGTCGAGGTCGCCGGTGCGGGGGTCCTGCGGGAGGTAGCCGACCTCGCCGGAGCGGGTGACGGTGCCCGCGGCGGGGATGCCGTCACCGGCCAGGACCTTGGTGAGGGTGGTCTTGCCTGCGCCGTTGCGGCCGACCAGGCCGATGCGGTCGCCCTTGGCGACGCGGAACGTGGCGTTCTCGATGAGGATGCGGGCACCGGCGCGCAGCTCGATACCGGAGGCGGAGATCACGGACAGACTCCAGAGCGTACGGAAAGTGACGGGTGGGCGGCTGAGGACGTTCCCGCCGTCTAATGCGCGAGGAGAATGGCCATGGGCCAAGTCTAACGGGGCGGCGCAAGCACTTTTTCGGTGCGCGGGTGTTCGGGGCGGCCCGCGCCGGGCCTGTCGTTGCCCAGCGGTGTGCGGTGCGGAGCGATTCCGCCCAGGTCGTCCACGGCGACGAGCTGCGCGGTCCAGGCGCCGTGCGCGCAGGGCTGGGCGACGAGCAGGGCGGGGCCGTGACGTACGGCACGTTCGGGGCGGAACGCGCAGCCCGCGCGGGCGGGCAGCACCCAGCGCAGGTCGCCGTCGGCGGTGCGGTACGCGGCGATACGGGCCGGGGTGACGACCGCGAGGATGCCGCGGCCCAGGGGGCGCAGGACGCCGGTGCCGCCCCGGTCGCGCAGCCAGTCGGTCGCCGCGGGCAGGGCGCGGTGCCAGCGCACGGAGCGGCCGTCGGTGTCGGTGACGAGTCCGTCGTCCCAGACGGTGAACGCGTGACCGCGCGTGGGCAGCACGCTGAGCGGGCGGCGCCCCACGCGCGCGTACCGCCAGCGCAGGGTCCGCCCGTCGTAGGCCTCGACGACGTCGCCACGCGCGCGTGCGGTGGGCGCGGGCGGGCCGGGGGTGAGGCGGTCGCCGTAGGGGGCGGGACGGATCTGGTGGGCGACGGAGAGGAGCACGGCCGCGAGGAGGAGGACGAGGGCTGGGCCGACAAGACGCTTGAGCGGTCTGCGGGCGGGGGGTGCTCCCGGGAGGGCGGTCGGAGGCCGCTGTGGGAGAGCCGCCGAAAACTGCTCCGGAACGGTGGTCCGGGGCTGCTTGGGCCGGGCGGTCGCACACGGCTCGGGGCGGGCGGTCGGGGACTGCTCGGGGATGGCCGTCGGAAACTGGTCGGGGATGGCCGTCGGAGACCGCTCAGGGAGTGGAGGCTGCTTGGGGAGTGCCGTCGGAGACCGGTCGCGGTGGGCGCTCGCAGACCCTTCCGGGCGGGCCTCGGTGTCGGGTGGCTCGGTCCTCCTGTGGTGCAGAACCGCCACCCCTTCCCCCCTTCGGCGCCCCGGCGGGCGCCCCTGTGCCATGAGTCAGGCGGAGAGCGTAGCCATGCCCGGGACGGGCGGGCGGGCGTGACGCGGGGGCGGGGCGGGACGTCGCCCGTTCGGGCGTTCGTCCGGTCATCGGCGCGAAGTGGCGGCGCGGATGGCGCAAGGTGGTGGTGGGGGACGGTGCGAGCAGAAGGCGGTGCCCCATGCAGTTCGACGACGACGCGAACCTGGACACCTCCGAGGTGCAGGACGTGCGGGGCAGCCGGATCCCGGGCGGAAAGGCGACCGTCGGCGGCGGCCTGGTCGGCCTGATCGCGCTGCTTCTCGCCCTGTTCCTGGGTGTCGGCCCGGACCAGCTGGGCCTCTCCTCCGGGGACAGCTCGCCCGCGCCCGCCTCCTCCTCGCTGGCGCAGGTACAGCAGAGCTGCCGTACCGGACAGGACGCGAACACCAAGGAGGACTGCCGGACCGTGGCCGTGGTCAACAGCGTGCAGGACTTCTGGACGCAGGAGTTCCAGCGCCGCCACGGCACCTACACGGCCGCCCCCACGGTCTTCTTCAGCGGGCGGGTCGGCACCGCGTGCGGGACGGCGACCGCGGCGGTGGGGCCGTTCTACTGCCCGGGCGACCGGAAGGTCTATCTGGACTTCGGCTTCTTCGACGAACTGCGGTCCAGGTTCGGGGCGAGCGGCGGGCCGTTCGCCCAGGCGTACGTCGTGGCGCACGAGTACGGGCACCATGTGCAGGACCTGATGGGCACGTTGAGCAGGTCGCAGTCCAACCTGACCGGCGCGAACAGCAATTCGGTGCGGGTGGAGCTGCAGGCCGACTGCTACGCCGGGGTGTGGGCGCACCACGCCACGACGACGAAGGACAAGTCGACCGGCCGGCCGCTGATCACCAGTCTGACGGCCGCGGACATCCAGGACGGGCTGGACGCGGCGGCGGCCGTGGGCGACGACCGGATCCAGGAGCGGTTCCAGGGACGGGTGACGCCGGAGACGTGGACGCACGGGTCGGCGCAGCAGCGGCAGCAGTGGTTCTACCAGGGGTACCGGAGCGGGGACATGGCGCGCTGCAACACCTTCCGCTGAGCCGCCGACCTGCAACGACGGTGCGGGCCGGGGACGTTGTCAGTGCCGGGTGCAAGACTGGGGACCAGGTCGGAACGAAGGCTTTCGGGGGACCGGTACACGAGGGAGTGATCGGGATGACGGGCACGAGTGGCGGGCGGCCGAGCATCTATCCGTCGCTGCTGTACGCGGACGCGAAGGCGGCGATCAAGCAGCTGACGGAGGCCTTCGGCTTCACCGAACTGTCGGTGTACGAGGGCGAGGACGGCATGGTGCTCCACGCCGAGCTGGTGCAGGGCAACGGCGCGATCATGCTGGGCTCCAAGGGCCGCGGCGGCCGGTTCGACGCGGCGATGGAGGGTGCGGGACCGACCGGGGTGTACCTCGTCGTGGACGACGTCGACGCACACCACCAGCGCGCCGTGGACCACGGCGCCGAGATCCTGATGCCCCCGACGGACCAGGACTACGGTTCGCGGGACTACATGGCCCGGGACGTCGAGGGCAACATCTGGAGCTTCGGCACGTACGCGCCTGAGATAGGGGTCTGATCCGCCCCGGTCCGCCCCGTCCGGCCGGCCCGGTCCGTCGCTGCCGTCAGCCGCCGGTGTGCACCTGGAAGGCGGCCCTGCGGACGGCTTTGGCCAGCGCCGGGTCGGGGTGGGCGGCGGCGAGCGCGACCAGGACCTGCACGGTGCGCGGGTGACCGACCGCGCGCACCTCGTCGAGCAGCACGGGGACGGTGGGCTGCAGCGCCGACTCCAGGTGGCGGACCAGCAGCGGCGCCTCACCGTGGTCGGCGACCGCGGCGGCCGTGTCCACCCAGAGCCAGGTCGCCTCTTCCCTGGTGAGCACCTCGTGGGCGTCCTCGGGATCGACCCCGTCGTGCTCGGCCAGCCACAGCAGGGCGTACGGCCGCAGGGTCGGCTCGTCGGCTACTGCTCGGACGTCCGGTTCGGCAGGGGCGCCGACGACGCGCAGCGCCTCGAAGGCGAGGCCGCGCAGCAGGGCGTCCTCGCCGCGGGCGGCGTCCACGAGTTCGGTGACGGCGCCGCCGACGGGGCGGGCGGCGAGCCAGGCGCGGTACTCGGCGCGGGCCGCGTTGGGCCGGAGCTGGGCGCAGCCGCGCAGCATCTCCTCGGCGGCTACCTCGATGTTCCCGGCGGGGCTCTGCGCGGCGACGCAGATCTGCTCCAGCTTGACCCAGACCGCCCAGCTGCCCAGCGGGGTGAGGGTGGCCTGGCCGTCGCCGTAGGTCAGCGCGCCGACGGAGGCGAGGGCGTGCAGGGACCAGTCGAGGAGAGGGGCGAGCTCGGCCTCGTCGGCGGGGGCCGGATCGTCGGCCGGGATGTGGTCCGCCGGGTCGGCGTCGGCGGAGCGCACGGCGGCGAGCGGCCCGGCGGTCCCGGTCTCCGGGTCGTAGGGGACCTCGCAGCGCTCGGTGCGCAGTTCGGTGACGCGCTGCCCCAGCAGGTCCAGGAGCTGCTCGACCGGGACGGGACCGGCGGACAGCTGGAGGAAGGAGAGCACCTGGGGCATGGCCGAGACGACCTCGGCGACGGCGGCGGCCTCGAACTCCGCGGGCTCCGGGTGGGCGAGCGACCAGGCGTCGAAGAGGGCGACCCAGCCGCGCAGCACGGCGCTGTCGTCGCGGTCCCAGGCGCGCAGACGCCAGCCGGGGCGTGCGCTGTCGCCGTGCACCTCGACCAGACCGGCGAGGCGGGCGGTGTCCCAGTCGGCACGGATCTGAGCGGCGGTCAGGCCCAGGTCCTCGGACGCGCGTTCGGCGGACGCGTCGGAGAGGGTGGCCTTGCCGTCGGCGGTGGCGCCGTCGCTGCCGGGCCCGAGGGCGGCGTCCGCCCAGTGGGCCACGCGGGCCGCGCCGGCGAGGCCGAACCGTGCCATTCTGGCCAGCTCGGCGGGGGCCGGGGTGCCCTCGGGCGGGCGGGGTGCGGGGCGGCGCGCGGGCCGCTGGTTCATCGCTCGGGGGGCGGCGGCCAGGGGTCGCGTTCGGACGAGTCGAAGCCTTGAGTCGCGCGGGATACGGGACGTCACGGGTGCAGTCTTCCGGTTGACGGTCCGAAAACCCAAACGGAATGTCACGGCGGGCGACGGGGCTGGCCAACGCACGGGGTGCGAGGGGAGGCGAGGGGACATGTTCAGGCCAGTGGTACGGCCTTAAACGGAACCTTCGGAACCGGCTGGAATCGGGGTCTCCGGCTTGGGACGGGGAGAGGCCGGGGACGCGGAGGGGAAGGACCGGCGGGTGCGGGAAGAATCACATCGGGGGTGCCATCGGACGAAGGGGCGCGCAACAGGGGGCGCGTGCGTCGAAGGGCGCACGCGTCAGGGGGCGCACATCGAACGGCGCGCGCATGCGGGACCGCGCGAATGCGGGACCGCGCACATCCGGCAGCGCGCACACCAGGGAGCGCACGCGCCGGAGCGCGTCACATCGTGGGTGTATCGCATCCGCGGCACATCACATCAGCGGTGTGAGGAACCGGCGCAGTCGTTCCTCGTACTCCTCCGGGTCGGCGTTCCACATCGCGCCGTGCGGGGCGTCCGGGACGGTGTGCAGGGCCACCCGGTCGGGGCGCCGCTCGGCGAGCCGGCGGGAGTACGCCCAGGGGGCCACCATGTCCTCCGGGCCGTGCACGATCAGGGTGGGCACGGTGAGGTGGTCCGGGTCGACGGGGTCGACGGCATGGTCGGCGTGCAGGCCGGCGCGGCCCTGGGCGGCGCGCACCGCGAGCGGCAGCAGGGGCTCGGGAGTGTGCCGGGCCTGGGCGAGCGCGCGCAGGGTGGCCTCCCAGCTGAGCACCGGGGAGTCCAGGACGAGGCCGGAGATCCGTTCGCGCAGTGCCGAGTGGGCGGCGGCGCGCAGCGCCATGGTGGCTCCGGTGGACCAGCCGTACAGGACGACACGGCGGGCGCCGTAGCGGACGGCGTAGCGGATCGCCGCGTCCAGGTCGCGCCACTCGCTCTCGCCGAGGTGGTTCAGGCCGTCCGGGGGGCGTGGAGCGCCGAGGTCGCCGCGGTAGGAGAGGGCGAGGACCGGCAGGCGCCGGGCGTGCAGGAACGCCATGACGTTCATGGGGTGTTCGCGGGTGGTGCCGAGGCCGTGCACCGCGATCACCCAGGTGTCCCGGTGGCCGGGCACGAACCAGGCGGGCAGCGCGCCGAGTTCGCCTGGCAGGTCGATGTCGGCGTACTCCAGGCCCAGGGCGGTGCCGGGGTTGCCGATGTGGACATTGGCGGTGAGCCAGGCCCTGTCGCCGGTCTCGAAGGTGCCGTGGGTCACCCGCTCCAGCCGCCGTACGACGGTGTCGGCGGTGTCCGCGGCGGCCTCCAGGACGGCGCCGACGACCGCGTGCGAGCCGTCGCCGGCCAGGCCGTAGGTGCCGGGGCGCAGCGAGGCGAGGTCGCGGGTGAGGGTGATGCGGCCGGCCGCGGTGCCGTGCACGGTGAGCCGGGGTTCGGTGGGCAGGGGCCGGCCGGGCGGTGCCTTCAGCGCGGCGTCACTGGCGAACCGTCCCGCGACCACGCCGGCCGCACCGGCGGCGAGTACGGCACCGACGGCAGCGGCCGTGACTTTGACTGGGCGCACCTGTCCAGTGTCGGGGCGGACACCGACGGCGGCCAGTGGAGCGGAGAGGGCTTCCGTGAGCAGGGCGGGCTTCCGAGCGGAGCGGGCTTTCGAGCGGGCGAGGGATGGTCCGGCACCGCGGGAGTGGTCCGCCGCGGCTCAGCGCCGTCGCTGCGGACCAAGGGCGAGGACGAAGGCGAGGACGAGGGCGATCCGAGTGGGCTCAGTCCCGTCGCTGCCCATACCCCCGCAGCCGCTCTCCGGCCTCCGTGATCTGTTCCGGGGACAGCAGGCTCGGGGTCAGACCAGGCACCGAGGACGCCGTCAGCCACAGCCGGCACATCCACTCCAGCTGGGCGGTCCGGTCGTAGGCCTGGGTCAGGGTGGTGCCGTAGGTGATCGTGCCGTGGTTCTGGAGGAGGCAGCCGGAGCGGTCGGTCAGGGCGCGGAGCATGTTCTCGGCCAACTCGTCGGAGCCGTACGTCGCATACGGGGCAACCCGGACCGCGCCGCCGAGGGCGGCGGACATGTAGTGGATCGCCGGCAGCTCGGGGACGAGTGTCGAGACGGCCGTCGCGTGGACGGCGTGGGTGTGGACGACCGCCCCGGCGTCGGTGCTGTCGTAGATCGCGAGGTGCATCGGCAGTTCGCTGGTCGGGACCAGGGTGCCGAGGACCTGGCGGCCGGAGAGGTCCACGCCCGTCACGTCGTCCGGGGTGAGCCTGTCGTACGGCACGCCCGACGGCGTGACCAGCACGGTGTCGCCGACGCGGACCGTGACGTTGCCGGAGGTGCCGACGACCAGTCCGTCGGACACCGTGCGGCGGGCCGTGGCGACGAGTTCGCGCCAGGCACTCGCCTCCTCCGCGCGTACATCCCGCCTTCGCGGCTCCGACACACCCTGTGCGCCGGCGCGTCCGTCCCGTCCGTCACGCGCGTCCCGCCGCTGCTCGACCATGGCCCGATCCTGCCAGGCGACGCCCCAACCGGCCCGCGCGGCAGGGCACTTTAGACCGGACGTCCCGAATCCAATAGAGCGCAAATCGCCACAAAGCCTTCCATTTCCCGGCTTGGCCGAAGATCGCCGAGGATACGCCGATCTTCCAATAATCTCTGGACGATTTTTCGTACACGTCGCCATTCCGGGGGGAAACATGGCCCGTGACCGCATTCCGCCGTCCCGCCACCGCATCCGTGTCCGCGCGCCGGTGGCGTCCGTGGCGGCGCTCGTCCTCGCGGGGACCGCGGCCGCGCTCGCCGGGACACCGGCGTCCGCGGCGAGCCTGCCGAGGGGGCACGACGTCTCCTCGCACCAGAAGAGCGTCGACTGGCCGAGCGCCAAGGCGAAGGGAGCCAGGTTCGTATACATCAAGGCGACCGAGTCCACCACCTACCGCAACCCGTACTTCGGCCAGCAGTACAACGGTTCGCGCCAGGCGGGAATCGTGCGGGGCGCATACCACTTCGCCCTGCCGGACAAGTCGTCGGGCGCCCGGCAGGCCGCGTACTTCGTGAGCAACGGCGGCACCTGGACGGCGGACGGCTGGACGCTGCCGCCCGCGCTCGACGTCGAGTACAACCCGTACGACAAGAAGCACAAGTGCTACGGGCTGAGCCACTCCGGGATGGTCACGTGGATCAGGTCCTTCAGCGATGAACTGCAGCGGGAGACCGGCCGGCGACCGGTGATCTACACGACCACCAACTGGTGGAACCTGTGCACCGGCGGCAGCGGCGCGTTCGCCGCCGACCATGCGCTGTGGATCGCCCGCCACGGCTCGGCGGACGCGGGAACGCTGCCGGCCGGATGGTCGTCCTGGACCTTCTGGCAGTACGACAACAGCGGCAGCCTGCCGGGTGACCAGAATCTCTTCAACGGGTCGGCGGGCCGGCTGAAGTCGTTCGCCAAGGGCCGCTGACCAAGGGGGGACTGGGCCGCCGGACCGACACCGGGACGGCGGCCCCGGTCCGCCCCGCCCCCAGACATCGCAAAGTCGATTCCAGACACCGCCAAGACCGCCTCAGTTCACCTTCCGTTCATCCAGGTTGCCTACGGTCCAACAGCCAATGACCTCGAAAGATTGCCTGGGTAAATGGAAAACTTCTCGCTGATCTTGGCGATTGTGGTGGTCACCGCACTCGCGTTTGATTTCACGAACGGTTTCCACGACACCGCCAACGCGATGGCCACCACCATCTCGACCGGTGCGCTCAAGCCCAAGATCGCGGTGACCATGTCCGCCGCGCTCAACCTGGTGGGCGCCTTCCTCTCGGTGGAGGTCGCCAACACGATCTCCAAGGGTCTCGTCGACGAGAACGGCATTCGTCCCGAGGTCATCTTCGCCGCGCTCGTCGGCGCCATCCTCTGGAACCTCGTGACCTGGCTGGTGGGCCTGCCCTCCAGTTCCTCGCACGCCCTCATGGGCGGTCTGATCGGCGCCACCGTCGCCTCCGCCGGCTTCGGCGCGGTCCACGGCGACGTGCTCGTCACCAAGGTCCTGCTCCCGGCGGTCGCCGCCCCCGTGGTCGCGGGCCTCGCGGCGATGCTCTCCACCCGCCTGTCCTACGCGATCGGCAAGAACGCCGACGACAACGCCACCCGCAAGGGCTTCCGCGCCGGCCAGATCGCCTCCGCCGGACTGGTCTCGCTCGCGCACGGCACCAACGACGCGCAGAAGACGATGGGCATCATCACCCTCGCGCTGATCGCGGGCGGCTCCATCGCCCCCGGTTCGAACCCTCCCACCTGGGTCATCCTCTCCGCCGGCCTCGCGATCGCGCTCGGCACCTACATCGGCGGCTGGCGGATCATCCGCACCATGGGCAAGGGTCTGACCGACCTCCAGCCGCAGCAGGGCTTCGCCGCCCAGACCAGCGCGGCCACCGCGATCCTGGCCTCCTCCCACCTCGGCTTCTCCCTCTCCACCACGCACGTCGTCTCCGGTTCGGTGATGGGCGCGGGCCTCGGCCGCAAGGGCGGCACGGTCCGCTGGTCCACCGCGACCCGCATGATGGTCGCCTGGGTGCTCACGCTCCCGGCCGCCGCGCTGGTCGGCGCCCTCGCCGAGTCCGTGACGGACCTCGGCGACTGGGGCACGGCGGTCGTCGCCGTCTTCCTCGTGGCCGCCAGCGCCACGATCTGGAAGCTCTCCCGCCGCGAGGCCGTGGACTCCAGCAACGTCGTCGGCACCGACGAGCCGGCCGGTGTCGTGACCACGGCGATCGCCGCCGTGACCCCGCCGCCCGCGGGCACGGTCACGGAGGACCTGACCGCCACGATCCCCGCCCCTTCCCCCGCCCCGGCTGCTCCCGCGACCGACCCGGCCGCCACCGTCTGACCCCCGAGGAAGAAGCGACATGAACATCGACTGGGCAGCCATCGGCTCCGTCTTCGGCGTCAGCCTCGTGGCCACGGTGGGCCTGGTGGCCCTCTTCACCCTCGGCATCAAGGGCCTCTCCGCCCGCGAACGCGCCACCGCCCAGGGCAACTCCGCGACCCTGGCCGCAACCGCCGCCTACCTCTGCTTCGCCGGCTGCGCGGCCGCCGTGGCATGGGGCATCCACCTGATCGTGGCGAAGGCCTGAGGGCTCGGGCGAACCACCCCTCCACACCGTCCCGCGGGGCGGGGAAGCGCACATTCACGCTTCCCCGCCCCGCGTTTCGCATGTCCTGATCAGACGTAGCCGACACGCCACCATCGGGTCGCCACATCCACGGGAAATGGCGAAGTGACATATGGCATATTGGGCAGAGCCACCTGGTATGGTCGAAGCGATCCCAGCGTTCCGCCAGCCCCACGCTTCGGCCCAGACGCAGAGAAATGAGAGCAGGATGCCCCGGCCATTGGATCCGAGCCTGAACCGACGCAGGCTGCGCATCGAGCTGCGCAGGGCCCGGGAGAAGGCCGAGTTGACTCAGCGCGAGGCGGCCGAAGCCCTGGAGTGGTCCCTCTCCAAGATCATCCGCATCGAGGCCGGCACGGTCAGTATTTCGGTCACCGACCTGCGGGCCCTGCTCACCCGCTACGGAGTGACGGACGCTCAGCTCGTCTCCGAGTTGGAAGAGGCGGCCCGGGGCTCCAAGGGACAGAGTTGGTGGACACCCTTCGCCGACGTACTGAATCCGCCGTTCACCCAGTACCTGGGATACGAGAGCGCCGCCGACACCGTACGCACTTACCATGCCATTGCCGTCCCGGGCTTCCTGCAGACGGAGGACTACGCGGAGGCACTGCTCGCCCCTCAGGCTCCGAAAGAGCGGGTGCGTCGCGTCGTGGAGCTGCGCACGGCCCGCCAGGACCGGCTCTTCGAGGGAGACGAGTCCCCCGAGTTGATGTTCGTGGTGGACGAGGCGGCCCTGCGCCGCCGGATCGGTGAACCCGCCGTGATGCGGCGTCAGCTGCAGCACCTCAAGAACCTGATGGAACACCCCCGGGTGACCCTCCAGGTGCTGTCCTTCGACGCGGGCGCCCACTACGCGACGCTCGGCAGCTTCATCCTGCTCGGTTTCAGGGACGACGACGACCTGTTGTGGCTGGAGCACGCGACGGGGCAGATCGCGGTCCGGGACGACCACGAACTCATCGCCCGGTACCAGGAGTGCTTCGCCCTGCTCACCGACATGGCACTCAAGGGTGATGACGCCGTCGCCCTGATCGACGACGCGGCACGGAGCTTCGGCACCAGTTAAGCCATGAGCCCTACGGGAGGGGCGATGGGGCGGCTCACCGAACAACTTACTGCAGCACTGCGGTTCCGGGGACGTGAGCGCTTCCATGTGACGACGGAGGCCGCTGCGCCCCCTGAGGAGCCGCAGCGCAGCAATCCCCTGTCGGACAACGAGTTACTCGACCGCATCACCGACCACGACCCGAAGACCGAGAATTTCAAGGCCATTCGCCATGCCGAGAGCAATCGGCGCATAGCGGAGGACCAGGCGTTCTCCAGAACCGCGATCCAGAGGTTCGCCACCGCGACCCTGTGCATAGTCGTGGTCATACTCTCCTTGGGCTTCCTCTGCTACGCGGCTCGTGGCATCCACCTGTCGATACCAAGGCCTGTGGCGATCGCTCTGGGACTGGCCGCCACGAGCGCCGTCAGCGCGGTCGGTGTCGCTCTCGGCCGTTTCCTGCGGCGCCCGGGCCGGGGCGGGCAGGAGTGAGGTTCACAAGACGGCGGACCGGATCGAGGCCGTATCCCCAGCCCACGCCCCCGGCCAAGGCGACGACCAGCGCCACCGCCGCCCAAACGATCAGCTTGTTCCTGGTGCCGTCCGCCAAGAGCGAACTGGCCGCTCCCGCCACGCTCGCCACCAGACCGCACACCACGCAGTACCCCGCGAGGACAGGCCCGTCAGTTCGGTGTGTCCCCCGGCGTCCGATGTCGCTCCACATCTGGCTCCCCTCCCAGGTCGGTCACATCCGCTCGGCGTCACTTAAAGGGTGCGATCTGAGCCCCACGAGAAACAAGTGCCAAGGGCTGCGCGCGAGATGGATGATTGCCGAGCCTGTCGGATCCTTCGTGTCGCGGACCAGCACCACTCCCGAGACGACGGCAATCCCTACACAGGTATCGCCGTTCAACGAATGGCTGCTGATCCGCCACGCACTCGCGGACGGGCCCCCGTCGACCACACCGACCTCCTCGACTCGCGAGTTCGCGTCTCGAAGCTGTCCGCCGATGTCAGCAAACCGTAGCGTCGCCGCACGCAGCCGCACAGACCCCCCGAGGAATGGGCCGCAAACGCCCTCCGCCACTCGCCCTACCGCTCGCCGGACTCTCTTTTTCAGTCTAGAGAGACCGGACCCGGTCGGCCAATGACCAAACCGGCCTGTGTGTGGGCCTCAGCACACTCCTCCGTAGCAGGTCAACGGCAAGTTGACGGGTCTTCCAGGGGCGTGGTGGACTGCCCGAGCCATGTACGGCGGCAAGGGAGGAAGCCGGTGTGAATCCGGCGCGGTCCCGCCACTGTCACCGGGGTAGCAATCCCCGGGAGCCAGGAACTCTCACCGCCGGTCTCGTCGAGCCAGGGCGCGGACACCCTGAGTGAGGACATATCGCCATGCGCGGCTGCCGACCGAGGTTCAGTACCCGGCCCGTCCCCGACCCCGCGGCCGGCTGAGCCGATGGGTGCCGATCGCGTCTTCGCGTACGGCGCCGCCGCCGGCCTTCTCGGTGACCTGCTGCTCGGCGACCCGCGCCGGGGGCATCCGGTCGCCGTGTTCGGGCGGGCGGCCGGGGCCGTGGAGCGGGTGCTGTGGCGGGACCACCGCGGGTGGGGCGCGCTGCACACCGCTGTGTGCGCCGGTGGCGCCGTGGCGCTGGGCGCCGTCGCCCAGCGGGCCGTACGACCGTCCACCGCCGCGTCCGTCGCGCTCACCGCGGCCGCCACCTGGGCCGTCGTCGGGGGCACTTCGCTCGCCGGCGAGGCCCGCGCCGTCGGGCGGGCCCTGGAGGCGGGCGACGTCGAGGCGGCCCGGGCGCGGCTGCCGCATCTGTGCGGACGGGATCCGCAGGCCCTGGACGCCGACGGGATCGCCCGGGCGGTCGTGGAGTCCGTCGCCGAGAACACCAGCGACGCGGTCGTCGGGGCGCTGGTGTGGGGGGCCGTGGGGAGCGTGCCCGGGCTGGTGGGGTTCCGGGCTGTCAACACCCTGGACGCCATGGTGGGCCACAAGTCGGCCCGGTACCGGCGGTTCGGGTGGGCCTCCGCGCGGCTGGACGACGTGGCCGGGTGGCCGGGGGCGCGGCTGACCGCCGTGCTGGCCGCCGTGGCCGGGAGCGACCCCAAGGGAGCGGTACGGGCCTGGCGGACCGATGCCGTGAAGCATCCGAGTCCCAACGCCGGGCCCGTGGAGGCGTCGTTCGCGGGGGCGTTGGGGGTGCGGCTCGGGGGGACGCTGTCGTATGGCGGGCGGGTCGAGCATCGGCCGGTGCTGAACGGGGAGGGGCGGGCTGTGGAAGTCGCGGACATCGATCGGGCGGTGCGGTTGTCGCGGCGGGTGGGGTGGCTGGCGTTGGGGGTGAGTGCGGCGACCGCCTTGCTGCGGGGGCGGGTTGCAAAGTCCCCGGCGCTGTCGGCTGTGCCCACCCTCCCCCACGCTGGGCTGCGCTCGCGCGGGGGGACCCCCATCGCCCTGCGGGACGACCGCCCACAGCAGTTGCGGGTCGACCGGCCGCAGCAGTTGCGGGTCGACCGGCCGCAGCGGTCGCGGTCGGCCGTGCAACGCCCGGGGGGTTCCTCATGAACAACGGCGGGCTCCTCGTGGCCGGTACCACCTCCGATGCCGGGAAGAGTGTTGTCACCGCGGGTATCTGCCGGTGGCTGGTGCGGCAGGGTGTGAAAGTGGCGCCGTTCAAGGCGCAGAACATGTCGCTCAACTCCTTTGTCACGCGCGAAGGTGCCGAGATCGGGCGGGCGCAGGCCATGCAGGCGCAGGCCTGCCGGGTGGAGCCGACCGCGCTCATGAACCCCGTGCTGCTCAAGCCCGGTGGCGAGCAGAGCAGTCAGGTCGTGCTGCTCGGCAAGCCGGTCGGCGAGCTGAGCGCGCGCGGGTACCACGGTGGGCGGCAGCAGCGGCTGCTCGGGACCGTGCTCGACTGTCTCGCCGAGTTGCGGGGCACGTATGACGCGGTGATCTGTGAGGGGGCCGGCAGTCCGGCGGAGATCAACCTGCGCCGGACCGACATCGTGAACATGGGGATCGCCCGGAACGCCGGGTTGCCCGTGCTCGTGGTCGGGGACATCGACCGCGGGGGCGTCTTCGCCTCCTTCTTCGGGACCGTCGCGCTGCTCTCGCCGGAGGACCAGGCCCTCGTCGCCGGGTTCCTCGTCAACAAGTTCCGGGGGGACGTCTCCCTGCTGGAGCCGGGCCTGGACATGCTGCACGGGCTCACCGGGCGGCACACCTACGGTGTCCTCCCCTTCCGGCACGGGCTCGGCATCGACGAGGAGGACGGACTGCGGGTGTCCCTGCGGGGGACCGTCCGGGAGTCGAACACGGCCCCGCCCGTCGGGGCGGACGTGCTCCGGGTCGCCGTCTGTGCGATCCCGCTGATGTCCAACTTCACCGACGTGGACGCGCTGGCCGCCGAACCCGGCGTGGTGGTGCGGTTCGTGGACCGGCCCGAGGAGCTGGCCGACGCCGATCTCGTGGTGATTCCGGGGACCCGGGGAACGGTCCGGGCCCTGGAGTGGCTGCGGGAGCGGGGGCTGGCCGAGGCGCTGCGGCGCCGGGCCGCCGAGGGGCGGCCCGTGCTCGGGATCTGCGGTGGCTTCCAGATCCTCGGCGAGCACATCGAGGACGAGGTCGAGAGCCGCAAGGGTGCCGTCGACGGGCTCGGTGTGCTGCCCGTGCGCGTCCGGTTCGCCCGGGAGAAGACCCTCACCCGGCCGGTGGGAGAGGCCCTCGGCGAGCGTGTCGAGGGGTACGAGATCCATCACGGGGTCAGTGAGGTGACCGGCGGGGAGGCGTTCATCTCCGATGGCAAAGGACACAGCCTGGACGGGTGCCGGGTCGGGCAGACCTGGGGCACGCACTGGCACGGCTCCCTGGAGTCGGACGGTTTCCGGCGGGCCTTCCTGCGCGAGGTGGCGGCCGCCGCGGGACGCCGGTTCGTGCCGGCCCCCGACACCTCGTTCGCCGCGCTGCGCGAGGAGCAGCTCGACCGGCTCGGCGACCTGATCGAACAGCACGCGGACACGGACGCGCTCTGGCGGCTCATCGAGTCGGGCGCGCCGCAAGGACTGCCTTTCATTCCACCGGGAGCGCCCGCATGAGCACTGTGTTGTTGTTGTCGACCGCAGACACCGATCTGCTGGCGGCCCGGGCCGCCTCCGGTGCCGACTACCGGATCGGCAATCCGACGCGCGTCGACGTCACGACGGAGCTGCCCGCGCTCGTCGAGGGCGCGGACATCGCCGTCGTACGGCTGCTCGGCGGCAAGCGTGCCTGGGAGGACGGGCTCGCCGCACTGAAGGCCACCGGTGTCCCGACCGTGCTGCTCGGCGGTGAGACGGTGCCGGACGCCGAGCTGATGGCCGAGTCGTCGGTGCCGGCGGGTGTGGTCGCCGAGGCCCTCAGGTACCTCGTCGAGGGCGGCCCCGCCAACCTCACCGAGCTGGCCCGGTTCCTCTCCGACACCGTGCTGCTGACCGGCGAGGGGTTCGTCGAGCCGCAGCAGATGCCCGAGTACGGCGTCCACGGCTCCCGTACCCGGGAGAGCGGCCGGCCGACCGTCGGGGTGCTCTTCTACCGGGCCCATGAACTGAGCGGCAACACCGCCTTCGTGGACACCCTGTGCGAGGCGATCGAGGCACGCGGCGCCAACGCCCTTGCGGTGTACTGCGGTTCGCTGCGCGGGGCGGACGCCGGGCTGTACGAGATCCTCGCCGAGGCCGACGCGCTGGTCGCGACCGTCCTGGCGGCCGGCGGCACGCACGCCTCGCAGGCCTCGGCCGGCGGCGACGAGGAGGCCTGGGACATCGGGGCGCTGGCCGACCTCGACGTGCCGGTGCTGCAGGGCCTCTGCCTGACCTCCTCCCGGCAGGCCTGGGGCGAGTCCGACGCCGCCCTCTCCCCCATGGACGCGGCGATGCAGGTCGCGATCCCGGAGTTCGACGGACGGCTGATCACGGTTCCCTTCTCCTTCAAGGAGCAGGGCCCGGACGACGTCCCGGTGTACGTCGCCGACCCCGAGCGGGCCGGACGCGTCGCCGGGATCGCCGTACGGCACGCGCGGCTGCGGCACAAGCCGAACGCGGAGAAGAAGATCGCGCTGGTCTTCACCGCGTACCCGACCAAGCACTCCCGGGTCGGCAACGCGGTCGGCCTCGACACGCCCGCCTCGGCGGTACGCGTGCTGGACGCGCTGCGGGACGCCGGATACGCGGTGGAGGGACATCCTGACGACGGCGACGAGTTGATCCACCGGCTCATCAACGCCGGTGGCCACGACGTCGAATGGCTCACCGAGGAGCAGCTGGCCGCCGCGCCCGCGCGGGTGCCGCTCGCGGACTACCGGGCGTGGTTCGAGAAGCTCGACCCGGAGCTCAGGGACGCGATGACCGAGGCGTGGGGCGAGCCGCCGGGCTCGCTGTACGTCGACGGCGACGACATCGTGCTGGCCTCCCTCCAGTTCGGGAACGTCGTCGTCATGATCCAGCCGCCGCGCGGCTTCGGCGAGAACCCGATCGCGATCTACCACGACCCCGACATGCCGCCGTCCCACCACTACATGGCGGCGTACCGGTGGCTCGACAACTCATTCGGGGCCGACGCGGTCGTCCACATGGGCAAGCACGGCACGTTGGAGTGGCTGCCCGGCAAGGGTCTCGGCCTCAGCGGCGGGTGCGCGCCGGACGCCGTGCTCGGCGAGCTGCCGCTGGTCTACCCGTTCATCGTCAACGACCCCGGTGAGGGCACCCAGGCCAAGCGGCGCGGGCACGCCACGGTCGTGGACCACCTGGTGCCGCCGATGGCCCGTGCCGACACCTACGGCGACCTGGCCAAGCTGGAGCAGCTGCTCGACGAGTACGCGCTGGTGTCGGATCTGGACCCGACGAAGGCACCGGCCGTCCGCGCCCAGATCTGGACGCTGGTGAAGGCGGCCGAGCTCCACCACGACCTGCACGTGGACGAGCAGCCGGAGGACGACGACTTCGACTCGTTCGTCATGCACATCGACGGCTATCTGTGCGAGATCAAGGACGTGCAGATCCGCGACGGGCTGCACATTCTGGGTGGCGGCCCGGTCGGCGAGCCGCGGGTGAACCTGGTGCTGGCCGTGCTGCGCGCCTCGCAGGTCTGGGGCGGGCAGGCCAACGCGCTGCCGGGGCTCAGGGCCTGCTTCGCGGCCCATTTCGGGCTGGTGGAGAAGGAGTTGCTGGCCGAGCCGGGCGCGCCGGTGAAGGTGCCGGTGGAGCTGACGGATCTCGTCGAGGGTCCGTCGCGTACCGCCGCCGACGCGATCGACCTGCTGGAGCAGCTGTGCCGCCGGGTCGCGGAGGGGATGGAGCAGCGGGACTGGGCCGCCGCCGAGAGCCGCGCGCTTGTACGGGAGGTCCTTGGCACCGAACTGCCTGACGGGGTCTCGGTGTTGGAGTTCGCCTGCAACGAGGTCGTACCGCGCCTCGCCCGGACCACGGACGAGATCGGGCACATCCTCAAGGCCCTGCACGGTGGTTACGTCCCGGCCGGTCCGTCCGGCTCCCCCACCCGCGGCCTGGTCAACGTCCTCCCCACCGGCCGGAACTTCTACTCGGTCGACCCCAAGGCCATTCCGTCCCGGCTGAGTTGGGAGGTCGGCCAGTCGCTCGCGGACTCGCTGGTGCAGCGGTACCTCCAGGACACCGGCGAGTACCCGAAGTCCGTCGGCCTGACGGTGTGGGGCACCTCCGCGATGCGCACCCAGGGCGACGACATCGCCGAGATCCTGGCGCTGCTGGGCTGCCGTCCGGTGTGGGACGAGGCGTCGCGGCGGGTGACCGGCTTCGAGGTGGTCCCGCTCGGCGAGCTGGGCCGGCCGCGCATCGACGTCACGGTGCGGATCTCCGGCTTCTTCCGGGACGCGTTCCCGCACGTGGTCGGGCTGATCGACGACGCCGTGCGCAGGGTCGCCGACCTGGACGAGCCGGCGGAGTCCAACTACGTGCGGGCCCACGCCGACGAGGACACGGCCGGGCACGGTGACCGGCGGCGCGCGACCGCCCGCATCTTCGGCTCCAAGCCGGGGGCCTACGGCGCCGGACTGCTGCCGCTGATCGACGCCCGCAACTGGCGCTCCGACGCCGACCTCGCCGAGGTGTACGCGGTGTGGGGCGGTTACGCCTACGGGCGCGGCCTCGACGGGCGGGCGGCGCGCGGGGACATGGAGACCGCGTTCAAGCGGATCGCCGTCGCCGCGAAGAACGTGGACACCCGCGAGCACGACCTCGTGGACGCCGACGACTACTTCCAGTACCACGGCGGCATGGTCGCCATGGTGCGCCATCTGACCGGCGCCAACCCCGAGGCGTACGTGGGTGATTCGGCCACGCCGGACCAGGTGCGGACCCGGACGCTGGGCGAGGAGACGCACCGCGTCTTCCGGGCCCGGGTGGTGAACCCCCGCTGGATGGCGGCCATGCGCCGGCACGGCTACAAGGGCGCCTTCGAGATGGCGGCGACCGTCGACTACCTCTTCGGCTACGACGCCACCGCCGGGGTCGTGGACGACTGGATGTACGAGAAGCTCAGCGCGGAGTACGTCTTCGACGCGGAGAACCGGGACTTCATGAAGAAGTCCAACCCGTGGGCGCTGCGCGGGATCACCGAACGGCTCCTGGAGGCCGCCGACCGGGGCCTGTGGGCCGGGCCGGACGCGGACACCCTGGAGCGGCTCCGCGCCACCTACCTGGAGCTGGAAGGCGACTTGGAAGGCAACTCGGAGGGCGACGACCAGTGAGTACCCCGTTCCCGTTCACGGCCGTCGTCGGCCAGGACGACCTGCGGCTCGCGCTGCTGCTGAACGCCGTCTCGCCGGCGGTCGGCGGAGTGCTGGTGCGCGGCGAGAAGGGCACGGCGAAGAGCACCGCCGTCCGCGCCCTGTCGGCGCTGCTGCCGGCCGTGGACGTCGTCGCCGGCTGCCGTTTCTCCTGCGACCCGGCCGCCCCGGACCCGGCCTGCCCGGACGGCCCGCACGAGCCCGGCGCCTACGAGTCCCGCCCGGCGCGCATGGTCGAACTGCCGGTCGGCGCCTCCGAGGACCGGCTGGTCGGCGCGCTGGACATCGAACGTGCCCTGGCGGAGGGCGTGAAGGCCTTCGAGCCGGGCCTGCTGGCCGACGCGCACCGGGGCATCCTCTACGTCGACGAGGTCAACCTCCTCCACGACCACCTGGTCGACCTGCTCCTTGACGCGGCCGCGATGGGCGCGTCGTACGTGGAGCGCGAGGGGGTGTCGGTCCGGCACGCGGCGCGTTTCCTGCTCGTCGGGACGATGAACCCGGAAGAGGGCGAGCTGCGGCCGCAGTTGCTCGACCGGTTCGGGCTCACCGTCGAGGTGGCCGCGTCCCGCGAGCCCGACCAGCGGGTGGAGGTCGTGCGGCGGCGGCTCGCGTACGACGACGATCCGGCCGGTTTCGCGGTGCGTTGGGCCGGCGAGGAGGCCGCCGTACGGCAACGGATCGTGGCGGCACGGGAGTTGCTGCCGTCGGTGCGGCTGGGCGACGGGGCGCTGCGGCAGATCGCGGCGACCTGTGCGGCCTTCGAGGTCGACGGGATGCGCGCCGACATCGTGATGGCGCGGACCGCCACCGCCCTGGCCGCGTGGGCGGGGCGGACCGAGGTGCTGGCGGAGGACGTGCGCCAGGCGGCTCTGCTGGCGCTGCCGCACCGCAGGCGCCGTAATCCCTTCGACGCGCCGGGACTCGACGAGGACAGGCTGGACCAGACGCTGGAGGAGTTCTCCGGCGCCGACGAGGACCCGGGCGAGGACTCAGGGGACGACGATCCCGGTCCGGAGGGTCCCGGTGGGGGTGGCGGGCAGCCGGCGCCCGACGACGGCGGTCCGCAGGGCGGGGACACGGGTGCCCGGCCCGAGGCCGGGGAGGACGGCGAACCGCAGACCTCCGGCGGCACTTCGGGCGAGCAGGCTCCGGTGCGGGCCGCCGAGCCGTTTCGCACCAAGGCGCTGAGCGTGCCGGGTCTCGGCGAGGGTGCCGCCGGGCGGCGGTCCCGGGCGCGGACCGAGCACGGTCGTACGACGGGTGCGCGACGGCCGCGGGGTGCCCTGACCAAGCTGCACCTGGCGGCGACCGTGCAGGCCGCCGCCCCGCATCAGCGGGCGCGCGGGCGGTCCGGGCCGGGGCTGGTGCTCCGGCGGGACGATCTGCGGCAGGCGACCCGGGAGGGCCGCGAGGGGAACCTGGTGCTGTTCGTGGTCGACGCGTCCGGGTCGATGGCGGCCCGGCAGCGGATGAGCGCGGTGAAGGGGGCCGTGCTGTCGCTGCTGCTCGACGCGTATCAGCGGCGGGACAAGGTGGGGCTGGTGACCTTCCGGGGGGCCGCGGCCGACGTGGCGCTGCCGCCGACGTCGTCGGTGGACGCGGCCGCGTCCCGGCTGGAGTCGCTGCCGACCGGTGGGCGTACGCCGCTGGCGGCCGGGCTGCTCAAGGCCCATGACGTGCTGCGGGTGGAGCGGTTGCGGGATCCGGCGCGGCGGGCGCTGGTCGTGGTCGTGACGGACGGGCGGGCCACCGGCGGCCCGGAGCCCGTCGCGCTCGCCGGTCGGGCGGCCCGGCTGTTCGCGGCCGAGGGGGTCGCCTCCGTGGTCGTGGACTGCGAGTCCGGGCCGGTGCGGCTGGGGCTCGCCGGGCAGTTGGCGGGTGAGCTGGGCGGTACGGGGGTGACGCTCGACGAACTGCGGGCGGACTCGATCGCCGGGCTGGTGAAGGACGTTCAGGGTCGTTCGAGGAGGGCCGCGTAATGCCGCAGGGACAGCCGAGTGTCGTGCCCGACGACGGTCTGACGACCCGGCAGCGGCGCAACCGGCCGCTCGTCGTGGTGCACACCGGGATCGGGAAGGGCAAGTCCACCGCCGCCTTCGGGCTCGCGCTGCGGGCCTGGAACCAGGGGTGGCCCATCGGGGTGTTCCAGTTCGTCAAGTCGGCGAAGTGGAAGGTCGGCGAGGAGAACGCGCTGCGGGTGCTGGGCGCCTCCGGCGAGGGCGGCTCCGTCGACTGGCACAAGATGGGCGAGGGCTGGTCCTGGGTCCAGCGCGACGCGCAGATGGACAACGAGGAGAAGGCCCGGGAGGGCTGGGAGCAGGTCAAGCGGGATCTGGCGGCCGAGACGTACCAGCTGTACGTGCTGGACGAGTTCGCGTACCCGATGCACTGGGGGTGGGTGGACACCGACGAGGTCGTCGAGGTGCTGCGGAACCGGCCCGGGACCCAGCATGTCGTGATCACCGGGCGGAACGCGCCGGAGAAGCTCGTCGACCTCGCCGATCTCGTCACCGACATGTCCAAGGTCAAGCACCCGATGGACGCGGGGCAGAAGGGGCAGAGGGGCATCGAGTGGTGATGTCCTCGTCCGTGCCCCGGCTGGTCGTCGCCGCGCCCTCCTCGGGCAGCGGCAAGACCACCGTCGCCACCGGGCTGATGGCCGCGTTCGCCGCGCGGGGGCTCGCCGTGTCCCCGCACAAGGTCGGACCGGACTACATCGACCCCGGGTACCACGCGCTCGCGACCGGGCGGGTGGGGCGGAACCTCGACGCGTACCTGTGCGGTCCGGAGCTGGTCGGTCCGCTGTTCGCGCACGGTGCGCGGGGCTGTGACCTGGCCGTCGTCGAGGGTGTGATGGGGCTGTACGACGGGGCCGCGGGGGAAGGGGAACTGGCGTCCACCGCGCATGTCGCGAAGCTGTTGCGGGCGCCGGTGGTGCTGGTGGTGGACGCGTCGTCGCAGTCGCGGTCGGTGGCGGCGCTGGTGCACGGGTTCGCGTCGTGGGATCCGGAGGTGCGGGTCGGGGGCGTGATCCTGAACAAGGTGGGGTCGGACCGGCACGAGGAGTTGCTGCGGGAGGCGCTGGAGGCCTCCGGGGTGCCGGTGTTCGGGGTGCTGCGGCGGGTGGCTCAGGTGGATACGCCGTCGCGGCATCTGGGGTTGGTGCCGGTGGCGGAGCGGCGGGGGGAGGCGGTGGGGGCGGTGGCGGCGATGGCCGCGCAGGTCTCCGACGGGTGTGATCTGGAAGCGCTGATGGGGCTGGCGCGGGGGGCCGGGGCGTTGCCGGGTGCGGCTTGGGATGCGGCTGAGGCGTTGGCTTCCTCGCCCCCGCCGCCCCTACCCGTCCCGTCACCAGGGGCTGCCGCCCCTTCGACCCCGCCTTCGGGGGCTGCCGCCCCCGGACCCCCGCTTCGGCCCGAAGGGCCTCGTCCTCAAACGCCGGACGGGCAGGAGGGGGTGCAGGCCGGCCGCCGTCCTCGGA